>CAUZIZ010000059.1:0-30648 GCA_963579905.1 Acidobacteria bacterium UBA6911
TCCCGAAGAACTCACTTTCCATCAGATCCCGGGGGATGGCTGCGGCATTGATGGCAATGAAGGGGCCGTCCCTTCGGTAACTTCTTTCATGTATAAGTCGGGCCACCAGCTCCTTTCCCGTCCCACTCTCACCGTGTATGAAGACGGGCGTATCCCGGTCGGCAACCACGCCGACCAGTCTGGAGACTTCCAGGACCGAAGGGCTCGTCCCGATGAATGAGGTGGATCCCACGTCGGATCCCGTTCCCAGCTGGGATACCAGTTGCTGTGATCCCTCAACCTGACGAACCTCGATCTGGGCAGCTTCCAGAATGGACCTCAGCTTGGTGTAGTCGAGGGGCTTGGTCAGGAAATCCTGGGCAGGTTCCGATGAGCCCTACGCCGTCTTCATGGCGGGTTACTTCAGAGGAATCGCCAGTGGGCGCATGGGCGGCAGCAAGAGTCCCCTGTTTACCGAGGTGGATAAGGGAGAGTTTCATCCCGCCTCTGTCACCGTCATGAAGCATAGGACGATCCCACAGGCTGAAGTTGCCCTGATCGTGGCGGGGCTGATGGTAAAACGATGAGGGACTCCCCAAAGCAATCGTCAGGCGTGTACACGACGATGCTGGTGAGGGCCCGCAGATTGTCGTATGGGATGGGGGGCGTGACGGCGAGGCAAGCCGGTACGCGAAGAAGGTGGGCTCTCTCCTCAGATCCGAAGCGGAGAACCAGGAGTTCAACCTGTCCAGTGTGGACAACCGGGACGACTACGTGGGCGCGAAGGAACTGCGCCTGACCGATAAGCTTCTGCGGCTCTGCCGAACCACCAACGCGTGGCACAAGAAGAGCCTTGTAATTGCTGGCGACGGAGCCCGTTATCGCCTGGATTTCGCCATCAGGGCGGATCCCAATCCTAAGTAGTCTGGAGTCCCCCAAGGGAGTTGTCGCCGACCCGCAACGCTGACTTGCTTCGCTTGTTGGCGGTGCTCGAGACCTTGGATTCTACAGTTCGCTGCCGTGGCTCTCGTCTCCAAGGAGCTCATGGGCCGGCGCACGACCGTCCGGACACCGGCACTACGACCCAATTCTTTTTTTGAGATTTTCCATCCCTTTTTTGCGCCTCAGGGCATCTATTTTCATCTCTATACTTGTTCGCAATACTTGTTCGCAACGGAGGGGTTGTTTCGTGTCAGCAGAGAACAAGGGTCTGGTTCGCCGATTGGTCGTGGAGGTGTGGAATAGAGGCAACCTTGGCGCGGTGGACGAGATTTTCGCGCCCGATTACGTCAGCCATGGCCATGCTCTCGACGACCTGTCGGTGGGAGCCCCGGCCTTCAAGCAGCGGGTGCGCTTCGTCCTGTCTCGGTTTGTGGACTTCGAGATAACTCTGCAGGACCTGATTGCCGAAGAGGATAAGGTCGTGGCCCGATGGAGCACTCGCGCCACTGGCAAACCGGAGCGCTCAGACGTCGCTCCCACAGACAACATTTTCGAGATCTCTGAGATCGGAATCTTTCGGGTTGATGCCGAAAAAATAGTCGAATCCTGGGTGTCCTCCGGCCAGACAGTCGACGACCTCATACATCAAAACGATAAGGCCGTCTCCAGCACGCTGCATCCCCTATCAGCCACCGAATTGATTCCTTTTCCGCCTTCCTGATTGCCCCAGCCCGCATCAGAGGCAGCGCCCCCCATCGCCGGTCGAGCCTGAATGGCCGGTCAGTTCTCGATGATATTCTCGCCGATCGTGGCATCAGAGAAAACCAATTGGCAATGATCCAACGCTCCAACTACAAGTGGTGGGCCTTCGCTGCTATCGCGACGGGGACTCTCGCCTCAGTGATCGACCATGGCAGCGTCAACCTTGCGCTTCCTTCGATCGCCCGACACTTCGGCACCGACATTCCCACGGTGCAGTGGGTCGCAATTGGCTACACTCTAACCATCAGTTCCCTGCTCTTACCGATGGGACGGCTAGCGGACCTGATCGGCCTCAGGAAGGTTTACCTCCTGGGTTCTCTGATATTTCTCCTGGGTGCGCTCCTGGCGGGTTCTTCCCCCGATCTACTGGTACTGATCCTGTCCAGAATTCTTCAAGGCAGCGGTGCGGCGATGACCCAGGGGACCGGTCTGGCGATCGTTACCAGCGCCTTTCCGAAAAGCGAAAGAGGCAAAGCCATCGGATCCATCATGACCATCGTTGGAACCGGAGGAATCGCCGGCCCGGCACTGGGAGGCTTCCTGGTCGATGCCATGGGCTGGCGCTGGGTATTCCTTGCGCCCATTCCTCTGGTCGTCCTCGGGGTGGCAGCCGTTTTCGCGATCCTGGATGGCCATCGAATCACCTCTGACGGCGCCGACAATCATCGATCCGGTTTCGACTGGTTGGGAGCAGCCCTATCCACCGGCATATTGGCGGTCTTCCTCTTGACCGTCAGCAACGGCCACGGCTCTGGATGGACCTCACCGCCTATATTAGGGGCACTGTTCGCCCTTCCCCTCCTGCTGATCACCTTTGTCTGGTGGGAACTCCGCTGTCCCAGTCCCATGTTGGACCTCAGTCTATTTGAGAGCCGGACCTTTTCGTTTGGAGTATCCGCGAACTTCCTCAACTTCTTCGGCAGCTCCGCCCTCTTGTTTCTAGCGCCTTTTTACCTGCAGAGGGTACTTGGCTACAGCGCCGAGAGCTCGGGGCTCGTAGTAGTACCCGGCGCCATCTGCCTGGCCTTCCTCTCACCGTTGGCAGGCCGGCTCTCCGATCGTTACAGCTGGCGACCCTTCACCGTGGGAGGGCTTGCGCTGTCGGCAACAGGTTTGTTCCTGCTGTCACGGCTGGACGAGGGCTCCTCTCTTCCTCTAGTCGTACTCGCAATGATGTTCCAGGGCGCAGGAATGGGCATATTCTACACACCCAACAGCAGTTCGATCTTGAGCGTGATGGAACAGGAGAGTTATGGGGTCGTGTCTTCCTTCCTGAATCTGGCGAGAAATGCCGGAAACGTAGCCAGTATCGCTGTGGCGACAGCCATCGTCACCGCGACCATGGGAAGCCTCGGGTTTGAGCCCAGTCTGGAGATGGTTCAGGAAGGTGGGTCTGCCGGAGTCAGCCACGCCTTCATCAGGGGACTTCAGAACAGTTATCTGACGATGATGAGCCTACTCCTGTTGGGAATGGTTATTTCCATATTCAAGTTCAAAGAGGTCGCACGTCTGAACGTCGCACGTCTCTAAACCGGCAGCAAACAGCTTCTGGACTGACAGCAGCGGAAACCTGAAGGTTCTAAAACACATCACCAGTGTGCCTCGACCTGGGACGTGCGACGTTCAGACGTTCAGACGCGTGCGACCTCTTCAACCGACGTGCGATCTCTTTTTTTTAGGCCAGGATCTCTTCCACGACCCTTGCCGGATACTGATCGGTGAGGCGCTCGTCGAGGCCGTGTCGCTGATAGACCAGGTCGCGGGAGTTCATTCCGAGCAGGTGCAGGAGGGTGGCGTGGAAGTCGTGAACGCTGACTCGCTGGTCTACCGCCTTGTGACCAATTTCGTCGGTGGCCCCGTGGACGTAGCCCGCTTTGACCCCTCCGCCTGCCATCCAAATACTGAAACCATCGGGACCATGGTCGCGGCCAGCGGCTCCTCGGTCCCGATTTACCTGTGAGAGCGGCATCCGTCCGAACTCTCCACCCCAGATGACTAGAGTGTTCTCCAACAATCCTAGCCGCTTCAGATCCTTGATCAGGGCGGCACTCGGCTGATCAGTCTTGGCGCAACTATAGGCCAGACTCTTCTCCAGGTTGTGATGGGCATCCCAGATCTGGCCCTCGATGAAGATCTGAACGAAGCGGACTCCGCGCTCCACCAGACGTCGAGCCATCAGGCAGCGTTTCCCGAAGGACTCCGTTGCCTCGCTATTGAGTCCATACATCTCCCGCGTCGACTCATCTTCCTGCGACAGATCCAGAGCATCGGAGGTGGAAAGCTGCATCCGGGCCGCCAACTCGAAGCTGGCGATCCGCGCCGCAAGCTGGGCCCGGCCCGGCCGCGATTCGAGGTGAGACCGATCCAGGCGACGCAGCAGGGCTCGCTCTGCCATCACCAGCTCGCTCGGCAACTCCCGGCGAGGCTTCAGGTTCAAGACCGGGGGGCCTTCAGATCGGAAGCGCGTCCCCTGATACACCGGAGGGAGCCAGGCCGACTGCCAGTTCTGGCCTCGGTTGATGGGCAATCCCTTGGGGTCGTCAAGCACCACATAGCCTGGGAGATTCTGGTTCTCGCTGCCCAGGCCATAGACGACCCAGGAACCCAGAGAAGGACGATTGGGCAGAACTCGTCCCGAGTGCATCAAATAGAGTGCAGGCTCGTGATTGAAGTGCTCGCCGTACATGGAGCGCACCAGAGTGATGTCGTCTGCGACCCCTCCCAAATGGGGAAGGAGCGAGGAGAGCTCCATCCCGGATTCTCCATGCCTTTTGAACTCGTACGGCGAGGGGAGCAGCCCCCCTACCTCGTTGGCAAACTCGATCTGGTTGATGATGTCCCGCGGAGCAGCAGATCCCGCTAGTCTCTTGAGCGCGGGTTTCGGGTCAAATAGATCAACCTGGCTGGGCCCACCATTCATGAACAAATGGATGACCGAAGTGGCCCTCGGTTGAAAGTGGGACGGACGGGCCTTGAGGTCGTACGTCCGGACACCTCTGGCAGCCAGATCACTGGACAGCAGGGTGGCCAGCGCTGCGCCATGCAGACCGTCTCCCAATCGCGAAAAGAACTCTCGCCGGCTGAAACCATCGCTACCGATAAGTTGCTGCATGCTCAATCTCTCTACTCTCTAGTCAATATAGGAGAACTCTGCCGAGCTGAGAATCGCGTGGCCAAAGGAAGTCAGCGCAGACCACTCCGCAGTGGACCGTCTTGGGGCTTCGTCTCTTTGACTTTCCAGGTGAGCCACCCACTTTTCAGCTAGATCGGACAGAGAATCCAGGGCCATCTGCTCTTCTGCCAAAGTGGGGGGACGTGAGAGTGCCCTGATATAGAGCTCTTCAATCTGCTTCTCGGGCTGATCGGGAAAGGCATCGATCAAGCGGCCAGCCAGGTGGCGCGACAATTCGCGAGCCATATATCCATGCATCAGCTGTAGAGCCTGGGGCGCCACGGTGGAGTACCTGCGCTCGGTACAGTTGGGCGCCATTTGCGGCGAGTCGAAGAGGTCCAGGAGGGTCATGGGCAGAAAACGGCGCCTTTGGGTATAGATGGCACGGCGTCGACCCTTCTTCGTTCCCTTGGCGATGACCTCGCCATCGGGTTTCTTCTCGACCTCGTCTGCAGGCCCAAATCTCTGAGGATCCAGACGGCCGGTAACTCTCAGGATGGAGTCGTAGAGGACCTCGGCCTCCATCCGCTTCATGGACATGCGAGAGAGGAGCAGGTTATCGGGATCGGTTTCTCCGCCCTGCCCCAGACGAGAACTCTGACGATAAGCCCTCGACGTCATCATGAGCCGGTGCATGGCCTTGATGCTCCAACCACTCCGGACGAACTCATTTGCCAACCAGTCCAGCAGTTCAGGATGAGTAGGGGGCGATCCTGAGCGGCCAAAGTCGGCGGGAGTGGCTACGATTCCCTGACCGAAGTGATGCATCCAGATGCGGTTGACCATCACCCTGGCCGTCAATGGGTGATCCGCGTGGGTCAACCAGCGAGCCAGTGCAAGCCGATTTCCTGTGGTGTCTCCTCCATCAGGGGGAGAAGCTGGCCGGAAGGGAGGCAGTCCCTGACGCAGCACTGCGGGGACACCAGGATAGACCCGATCGCCGATGGAACCGGCTTCACCGCCCTCAAGCAAATAGACGGGGGAAGGCTCGCCTCCCATGTCGAATAGTGCTCTTACGGCAGGCTCCTTTTTCAGCTTGTTCTTGAGTTCTGCGAGTCCCGCTGCGTGCTTTTCCAGCTGGGTTTTGAACTCAGCATCCTCAGCAGCAACTTGCTCATTCGAAATCTCGAGCGTGTCCTTGAAGCGGTGGAACAGATACTTCTGGGTCGGACTCCGCTCCTGCTCGGGAACGGTCAGCAGCTGCAGCAGATCTTTTTGAATCGCCTTGGGCAGCGCGGACAGGTGTTCCTCTTGCAGTTTCTGACGGAGCGGAGCGGCCCTAGCCTCGAACGATTTCTCCAACAGGTCAATCTCGGCCTGAATGGGGGCGTTGAAGCGGCTCACTTCCTGCTTCTCTTCCTCCGGCGCCACCTTGAGATAACGCTGTGTCGGATCCAACCAGTCGTAGGGATCGTAGGCACTCTGCAGAATGGCACTCAGCCGATAATAATCCTGCTGACTCAGCGGATCGTATTTGTGATCGTGACAGCGAGCACAGCCCAGCGTGAGGCCCATGACCGAAGAGCTCAAGACCTTGATCTCATCGTGCACTACATCCATCTTTTCAGCCAGCGATGCGTTCGAGGGCGAGTCGGTGGGATCGGATACCTGCCTCAAGAAACCAGTGGCCGCCAGCAAATTTATCACGGTCGGGGTGACTTCGTTCTTGTAATCTACGAGTTCGTCCCCCGCCAGCTGTTCGGTCAAAAATCGGTCATAGGGCTTGCCCTGGTTGAGCGAACGGATAACGTAGTCGCGGTAGCGCCAGGCATGCGGACGGAAGTGGTCGGCGTGCTTGATGCCCTCGGTGTCGGCATAGCCCGCCACGTCCAACCAGTGCTGGGCCCAGCGTTCACCGTAGTGGGGTGAAGCAAGCAGCCGATCGATCACACGTTCATAGGCGTCGGGCTCCTCGTCCTTCAGATACGCCCTGGCCTGGCTAGCGGTCGGTGGCATTCCTATCAGATCCAAGTACGCTCTGCGCAGCAGAGTGTGGCGATCGGCTTCAGGAGAAAAGTCGAGCCCTTTAGCCTCGAGTCTCGCCAATAAAAAGGAGTCGACTGGGTTACGGACCTGTTTTTTCCCCCTTGGCTCTGGGACCGTAGGCTGCTTTCGGGGCTGAAACGACCAGAACTGCCGATCGCTTTCCGCAGCCCGGGGATCCTCGCCCTCTACGTTGCCCCGGGGCGGATCGGAAGCAGCACCTTCGGCAATCCAGCGCCGCAGCGTTTCTACCTCGACCAAAGTCGGAGGACGTACTCGATACTCGTAGAGGAGCTCCGAAGGCGGCATCTCCTCGTCAAGGATGCGTCGAAACAGGAGGCTGTTTCCAGGGTCTCCAGGGACCAGGGCGGGACCCGATTTGCCTCCCTTGAGCTGCCCGGAGATGGTTCTCAGGTCAAGACCGCCCTCCTGCTTACGCTTTCCATGACAGACGACGCACCTCATAAGGAAGATAGGCAGGACGTCCTTTTCGGTGATCTGGACGGAAGCTACCTCCTCAGTGGCTGGGGTCGCCCTGTCGATCCACCGTCGGATGAGCTCGATCTCAGCCGGACTTAACCGCTGATCCCCGGGAGGCATGGCTCCAGAGACCACCTTTTGAACGAGAAGGCTGCGATCCGACGCCCCGGGGATGACGGAGGTCCCCGACTTTCCCCCGGTGAAGATCGAGTCCACGGTCCTCAGATCCAGATCAGCCTGGGGGGAAAGTGCCCCATGACAGGCGAGGCAGTTGGCCTGGAGGATGGGAAGCACCGACGACTGGAAACTCTGCTCGATGGGATTCTCTGCTTTAGCGTGGGTGATCGAGAGGAGAAGAATAAGCCAGATCTGCCCTCGGAGCGCGAGATGTCCGGAGATTAAGAAGTGTCCTCGAAGCATCGACGACACAGTCTTGAGAAGCGACATCCCTTCCACCTTCCGAAGTTGATAGACAGATTACCTGTCCGGTGCCGGCGAATCAATCTCGCCTGACCATCTACCGCCATCCATAGACCAGAGGCGCTACCGTGGCTGCTGGGATCTCACCTGGACGATTCGGTCCTCCTCCTGGCACCAGGCCGTCAGCGAGCCCCCATAGACGCACCCAGAATCTAGTCCCATGCTGCGAGTGCCGCGATAGTATCCTCGGGCCGCCCAATGCCCATGAACCACGAGCGTGTCTCCGTGGTAGAAGGAATCCCAGGGAAAGCAGAAAGGCCGGCAGTCCTCTGGCACACCCTTGTGAGAACACATCCTACCTTCGTCCGTGCAACAGCGAACCGAGATCGCAAAGGACACGTCCTCACTCTGCAGCCAAGCATCCGTGTGAGGTGGCTCATTGAGCGTCCCGGCGACAGCGGGGAGGCTCCAGGAGGGGTGCAGTCCCGCATGGACGATCCAGCAATCAGGACCACCTCCGGCTGACGGCAAATAGACCAGAATGGGCAGGTTTCTCAGCTGTTGGAGGAGCTCTGCGGCGTCCCCGGCACCGAATAGTCGCTGGAGCGATTCAAGCTGCCTCGGCCGGGTGCCCGAAAACGCAAGGAGAGCGGCGACTTCGTGGTTGCCTAGGATTCCTCGACCTCCGACGCTACGCCACAACCGTAGGACGGCCAGCGAATCAGGTCCGCGATTGATCAGATCACCCAGGCACCACAGCTCGTCTCTCGTAGGATCAAAGTTGGCCGCCTCGAGTAGTTCCTCAAATTCGCCGCGACACCCCTGAATATCACCTACGATCCAGCGCACTCAGCCTCCGCTTTCAGACTCAAAGGGCACACCCTGATTGATATCTGTACACACCCCTGCAATCTAGAAGTGCCTGGGGGTATGGTCCCTGTCGGGCCCGCTCCCAGTCACGGCTCTGTCACCTGGCAAAGGCTGCTTCGCCTCCTCGTGGTTGATGTTTCAGCTTAGTCCCGCCCCCAGGCCCCCCTGGCCCCATTCGAGAAGGAAACTTCGAGTGATCCCGAATAGGGTGTCGCAAAAGCCCTTGGAGATTGGAAGGGCCAAGATCCCACCTCGCTGTTGCTTCGGCGAGCTTACAGAACCGTGACCGTGTGAGGGAGCGGGCCCCGATCATCGATCGGGACAGGTGGCGAGACCATGAAAAGAGGATCCTCGGGTCACTGTGTGCCGGGTCCGCTCCTTCGCAGTCACGGCTCTGTCAAACGGCTGCTCCCGCATGATTTCCTATCCAATGAAGTTTCAGGGTAGGCAATTTCAGGCAATGATTTCCTCTATCACGCGGCCGTGGACGTCGGTCAGTCGGAAGTCTCGACCGCTGTAGCGGTAGGTTAGGCGGGTGTGATCCAGGCCCAACAGGTGGAGCATGGTCGCCTGCAGGTCGTGGACGTGGACCGGGCTCTCCTCCGCCTTGAAGCCAAACTCGTCCGTGTTTCCGTAGGTCGTCCCTCCCCGTACGCCCCCGCCGGCCAGGAGCACAGAGAAGCCGTGGTTGTTGTGGTCCCGCCCGTTCTGTACGGCGACCAATCCACCTACCTCCACCGTGGGAGTCCTCCCGAACTCACCCCCGATCACCACCAGAGTCTCGTCTAGAAGCCCCATCGTACGCAGATCGTGAATCAGGGCCGCCATCGGCTTATCGGACTGTGCCGTCAACTCCCGCATGCGTAGGATGTCGTCATGGGTGTCCCAGGGCTGGCTACTACCGTAGTAGACCTGAACCATCCTCACTCCCCGCTCGATCAGCCTCCGCGCAATCAGGCAACCTCGAGCGAAATCCCCTTCTCCGTACATCGAACGAGTGGCCTCACTTTCCCGCCTGACGTCGAACGCATCCATGGCCTCGGTTTGCATCCGGTAGGCAACCTCCATCGAGTGAATGGTCGCCTCGAACTCGGGAGCGGATCCGTGACGCTCGATGTGAAGCTGGTTGAGCTGGCCAAGAAGGTCCAGCTGACTCTGCTGCTGTGAGGGCCCGGTGGTGGCGTTGCGTAGGTTGGGCACCAGCTTCTCGGGGTCGGAGTCCTCGTTCCTGATATAGGTCCCCTGATAAGCCCCGGGGAGAAAGGCAGAGGACCACAGCTGGGGTCCTACTACGGGTAAGCCCGGGCACAGCACCACATAGCCGGGCAGGTTCTGGTTTTCGGTACCCAGTCCATAGGTCAGCCAAGAGCCCAGCGAGGGATGTCCTGGGATCCGCTGGCCGCTATTGAACATGAACAGGGAGGGCTCATGAAAGGGCATGTCTGTATACATCGACTTGATCACGCAAATGTCGTCGATACAGCCTCCCAGGTGGCTGAAGATCTCACTTATCGGGATCCCACTCTCACCTCTCCTCTTGAACTCGAAAGGCGAGCGCATCAGGTGTCCGGTTCTGCGTTCGGTTTCCAGATTTCCAGCTGGATAGGGCTGGCCGTCGTACTTCTCCAGCATCGGCTTGTAGTCGAACGAATCGACATGGGAGGGTCCACCGTTCAGGAACAGAAAGATGACCTGCTTGGCTTTGCCCGGGAAGTGGGACAACTTGGGTGCCAATACGGACACGGGACTCTGGGACTGTGCCAACAGGCTGGAGGCGGCCACCATGCCAAAGCCCGTCCCCACACTGCGGAGCAGCTGTCGTCGATTTATCGAGGCTCCAGTAAACTTCATGACTCTAGTTGATGTACAAAAATTCGTTGGAGCTGAGAAGGGTCTGAGCATAGCGCGCCCAGGCGTCGGACTCGTGATTGACGAAGCTCAATCCGATCTGCATTTCCTTTGGGCTCGGCTGCCGTCCGAACAGTAACCGATAGGCCAGCGAAATCCTAGCCGGTTCCTCTCCACCGGCTTCCACTTCTAGCCGCTGCGACAGCGCCCTTGCCATGCGCGCGACCAGCTCGCTGTTCAAGAAGAAGAGTCCCTGTAGGGGTGTGTTGGTCAGGATTCGCCTGGGACTACTGCTGTTGGGATTGGGAAAGTCGAACAGGGCGAGCAGGGTATCCAAACGTCTGCGGCTGACAAAGCCATAGACGGTACGCCTCAGGTTCGACTCGTCGTCCAACCTGGAGGAGACTCCGCCCACACCGAGTTCCAGTTTCCCTGACACTTGCAGGAGGGAGTCACGCAGCGCTTCGGCGTCCAAGCGTCGGGGACGATGGCGCCAGAGCAGACGACTCTCCGGGTCGACCTTGTAGTTGGCCTCCGAGAATCGGGTGCTCAGGGCGTAGGTGGCCGACAGCATGATTTTGCGATGCATTGCCTTGACCGACCAACCACTCTCGACAAAGCACAGGGCGAGATAGTCCAGAAGCTCGGGATGGCTGGGACGATCGCCCATCTGACCCAGGTTGCTCGGCGTCCGAACGATCCCCTGCCCGAAGTGCTGTAGCCAGATCCGGTTCACCATGACCCGCGCAGTCAGGGGATTGTCGGGGCTGGCAATCGCTTCGGCGAGCTCCAGGCGGCCACTTCCTCGAGTAAAGGGCCGAGGCTCGGACTGGCTCAGTATTGAGAGGAATCGTCGAGGGACCTCCTCGCCCAGATTGCTGGGGTTGCCTCGTATACGAACATGCTCGTTGGACGCTTTCTCCTTGTCGGAGATCACGTGGAAGAAGGGGTATTTTTCGGGCATCGCCGCTTCCAGCCTCTCGACCCGTCGGCTCAGGGTATCCAGGTGGGACTTCCAAACGCCGTCGAGGAAGCGATCCACCTTCTCCTCGAGGTAGTAGAGGATCCCACTCTCGAATTTGGAGGGGGCCGTAAACTCCTTCTCTGAGGCCAGATCTCGCCACAGAAAGTACTTGTCTCGTTCCAGGGAAAGCAACTCAGTCTTGCCAATCTCAACCCGGGTCTTTCCGTGGGTCCGCCGCTCGTTCTCCTCATCGACTCTTCTCTTCTCACGGCCCACAGAAATCACCAGGGCCTCGACCGACTGAGCTATCTCCTCAATCCGATGGGCCTTAGCACCCGAGGCTAGTGCCTGATCCCAGGGATCTAGGAAGGGATGATCCCGGGGAAACGTCGAGAGATACTCAATCCATCTGTTCAGAGTTTCCTTGTCCAGCCCCTGGTCCTGGGTGACGCTGTCGAGATCTTCCTTCTCATTCGATCGCAGTACTTTCCAGGAGGCCTGGATATAGCACGAGGTCTGATGGGCGAGCGCCTCAATGAGCTGACTGCGCTGGTTCGCTCGGAACTCATCGAGGGCTTTCTTTTCAGCGTTGAGTCTCTCCTCTTCCTTCCGGTACTGCTCGACTACCTCCTCGGCAGAAAGCGGATATTCGTCAATCTCGGAACTATTGAACACCCCCAGGAGGGCATAGTAGTCCTCGGTTGGAATCGGGTCGAACTTGTGATCGTGGCACTGGGCACAGCCCCCGGTGAGCCCCAGAAACGTCCGGGTAGTTGCATCCACCCGATCGTCCTGAAACTGCGGACTGATGGCATAGAAGCCAAGGCCTCCGACATATTCCTTGCTCTGGTCCTGCAAGAGATCTCCCGCAAGCTGAGATTTGACGAAGAGATCGTAGGGAAGATCGTCGTTGAAGGCCTGAATGACCCAATCCCGATAGCGAAACGCATTCAGGTAGGGCTCATCCTCGGTGGAATTCAACTTGTCGTCGGAATAGCGAGCCAGGTCCAACCAGAATCGGCCCCAGCGCTCCCCATACCGGGGCGAGGCAAGGAGACGATCCACCACCCGTTGGAAAGCGTCGGAAGACTCGTCGTCGAGAAAGGCGTTGACCTCATCAAGAGTCGGGGGCAGCCCAGTCAGATCGAAATGGGCCCGACGCAGGAGCGTCCGACGGTCCGCCGGCTCTACTGGATCGAGTCCTTCGTCCTCTAGTCGGGAAAGCACGAAGTGGTCCAGTGGAGAGCGAGCCCAGCCCTCCCTCTTCACCCTTGGGAGATCCACCGGGCTAGGGGGCTGAAACGACCAGAAGTCCCGCTGCTCCTGACGGATCACGTACCGACCTTCTTGCCTCGCAGCTGAAGCAGCGGGACTATCGTCTGGCCAGACGGCGCCAGCCCTGACCCAGGTTACGAGATTCTCGATCTGTTCCTCCGCGAGTCGGCTCTGCGGAGGCATTTTCAGACGATCATGGGTTTGCCGGACCGCCTGAATCAGGAGACTCTGGTCGGGGTGCCCGGACACAATAGCCGGCCCCGAGTCGCCTCCCTTCAGGAGAGCCTCTCGAGACTTCATCACCAACCCTCCCATCGCGGTGGCGGTGTGACAGGCGAAGCATTGCGCGGCAAGCAGGGGCCGAACTTTCATCTCGAAAAACTCAACCGGATCGCCAGACTGAGTTTGCGCCGAAGTGCACATGACCAAGAAAAGGAACATCTCAACCACGGCCGGAAAGCATCTCGGTGAGTATCGTCTCACTCACTCTCTCCTTTCCTTGAAAATCCGATCGAAGCGAGCCCGGCGATGGCTCGCAGTATAGCCAGTACAGAGTAGCTCCGTCAACGCGGTCCAGGACCTGTCCCCTCCACTTCCTGGGCTCCAGATCCGCCGTGAAATCCTGGTCGTTGCTATAGGTGCTCGATCTGTACTAAGTTCTGACCCTATACAGAAAGGATGGTCGCTTGAAGAGTCCCTCCTGGCTCTACGCCAACACACCGGTATCGTGATTCCCACCTTCGTGCCTCCGACCTCGACGCGTCCCTCAGCCGCCAACTCCTGGAAGACACGGTCCACGGCTGTGTCCAGCAGATTGAGGATCCAGGTCCATCTGCCTCAGCGTCGATGGGGAGAACTACGGGAAGGACATGACCGAGGAGCTGGCCGGCCGCTTTGGGGTCAGGGTCTGCTCTACGCCCGAAAACAAGGGAAAGCTTCACGCGCTGCGAAATGGAATGGATCTACTCTTCGCCGATTCCAGACATCGTTATCTGGCTGCGATAGATGCTGATCGGGATCACTTCCCCAATGAGCTTGTGTATCTGCTGAGGGCCGCCAACCATGTCCAGCACTCGCGCGGGATCGAGAAGTTACTCGTCCTGGGCCGCCGCATCTCGCGGAATCGTCCCATGGGCTATCTGCGGGGAGAGCTGGAGGAACTGGCTGATCGTATACTTCTAGATGCACTCGCATATGACACGACCCTTCAAGAGCTTCCACTCCGCCTCGAATACGCCACCAGCCTGGAAGAGTTTCCGGATTTCCACTCCGGCTACAAGCTCTTCAGCAGAAGCGTCGTTAGGGATGTGTTCCTGGAGGAGCCGATGTTCTGCGGAATATCGCAGAGTGCCTACTACAAACATGGCGTCGAGGCCGTGATGACGGTCGAAGCAATCAAGAGCGGCGCCTATCTGGTAGGGGGCAACCGCAGTACCTTCAACGATCAACCACTCTCGGTCTTTGGACTACTGGATCGACTCCGGATGACTGCGGACAAGATTGTGTGGCCCTGCCGGAGGCTCGAAGTTCCCTCGCATTTCGTGATGCAGTGACTGCGAAATCACATGGCCCGGCTACAGCTGGTGACCCTGGCACCACAGGGAAAGGATGAGCTTCGCCAGATCCGGCAATTGGTCCTGCGGGAATTGGGAGCTCCTGCCGTGGAGGATGAGGAAGGGTGGTGGGGTCCGCTATTCATTTAGCCCACCCACGACTTTCTCGCCTTACGAAGTGAGGAAGTCGAGAATAGGGGCTGCTGGCGTCAATGCCGGTACGACCAGATCGGGACTGTGCGAGCTGAGGGCGTCGACTGAAAAGGATCCCGTGGCCACGGCGATGGTCTTCGCTCCTGCCCGTCCCCCGTGGGAGATATCTCGGGGGGTGTCCCCTATGACGAAAACCTCCTCGGGAGTGAGGGGAGCAATCAGTTCCGTTCCTCTGCGTGCGGCAATCTGGATCAGTTCGGTACGGTCTTCTGCATCGGAGCCGTAACCTCCGAACGCGAAGTAGGTGCTCAGACCGGCACGGTCCAACTTCATTCGTGCGCCTTCCTGGACATTTCCGGTGGCCACGCCAACCAGGAATCGAGGGTCCTGAGCCAGGTCTACAACCAGCTCGCGCGCGCCTGGCAGCACGCGGAATCCCTCACTGGCTTGAATCTCTTCCTCCAAAAATACCAGGTAGGTGGACAAAAGATCCGCAGCCGAGTCCAGTTTCAGCCCCCTGCGATCCAATACCTCACGCACTATGTCAGGGTCTGTCCTACCCCCGACCTGGATCTGCTCCATGCTATCGTCGAGGTCATAGAGAAGCTGGAAAGACCGGTCCAGAGCACGGGTTCCGGCGCCACCCGAGAGGAGAAGCGTTCCGTCGATATCGAAGAGGATCAGCCGCATCGGAAGATTATAGCATCGAGGACGGGGTGGCCTTTTGCGAGATGACTGCTCGATGTTTGCGATCCGGGACTAATAGATTTCTGGATTCACCAGATTCTCGGGTCGCGGCCGACGGCCGTCCAGCACCGCCTTCATGTCGGCGACAACGATCTCAACGATACGGTTCTGGGCACCGGGTGTCGAGCTGCCCACGTGGGCGGTCAGGACGGTCCCTGGATGTCTAAAGAGGGGATGGCTGCGGTCCGGAGGTTCCGACACAAAGACATCGAGTGCAACGCAGCGCAGCCTACCGCTTTCCAAAGCCTGGTGAAGGAGATCGTGGCTTTCCATCAGGGCGCCCCTGGCCGCGTTGACCAAGATCGCTCCCCGCTTGAACTGATCGATATTGCCCCGATGAATCAGGTTCTGCGTCTCCTCGGTCGAGGGGGCGTGGAGCGTCACCACGTCGGAGCTGCTCAACAGCTCCTCCAAAGAAACAAACCGGACTCCCTTAACTGGAGGCTCATCGGCGACAACGTAAGGGTCGTGAACCAAGGCTTGCACGCCGAATGGCTCCAACAAATGCCAGACTTCTCTTCCGATCCTTCCGAACCCAACGATTCCGACAACGGAGCCCTCCAGGTCCAGATTCGGGTTCTGGTAGCGCTCTTCCCACTCCCCCTCGAGCACCACCCGATGCCAACCCATCAGATTCTTGGCGGCACCCAGGATCAGCGCGAGCGTATGCTCTGCGACGACTCGAGACATGGCTCCGGGCGTGTAGACAACAGGGATCTTACGCTGGGTAGCAGCTGCAATGTCGACGGTATCGTAGCCTACTCCAGAGCGCCCGATGACACGCAGCTCTGTCGCGGCGGAGATCATCTCGGCATCTATGAGAACGGGTCCGCGCGCCACGATGCCTACCACGCCTGGGCCGACCCTGGAGAAGACGGCCTCGTAGGTGAAGGCTTCGCAGAAGACCAGGGGATAGGGCCTGAACTGCTCAGCCGCCCACTCGGGGAGCGGTCCAGTTGCAACGATAGGGAGAGGCTCGCTCATGTGGCTTCGGTCTGGCGGGAACCCAGCTGGCGATCCATCATCACCAAGGCTGTTGGCTGGTCACCGATCATCCTCAGCTGGGCAAGGATGTCCTGGAGCGTCTTCTCCTCCTCAACCTGCTCGCGGACAAACCACTGCAGCTCAACCTCGGTGGGATAGTCACTCTCTTCCTTGGCCAGCTCATACAGTCGATGAATGGTTGTCGTGACTCCACTCTCGTGCTCAAGGGCCGTCTCAAACATGGCTAGCTGAGAGTCGAACTCTCCTGGCGGCTGCTCGATCGCGCCGAGTCGAACCCGCCCGCTACGGGCCTCAAGGTAGTCGAGGAGACGCATCCCATGAGATCGTTCCTCTTCGTTCTGAATTCGCATCCACTGGGCAAACCCCGGCAGGTTGTTCGCATCGGAGTAGGTGGACATGGAGAGGTACAAGTAGGCCGAGTAGAACTCGTTGTGTATTTGCTGATTGAGAGCATCTTCAATTCTCTTGCTGATAGCCATCTGATCTCCTTTCGATCGCACGTGGGAACTGTAGCTGGCACGATTCCCGACCACGAACACCGTCGATCGTGGCTGGGGTCTGACAAGCAAGGTTAAATCACCGGGGGGGGGAAGGTCAATTTTAGCGGCCGCTTCTTCGGTCCTGACCGAGGGTGATTGGGGGTGTTACACTAGACCTCGAGGGAACCTCCAAAGAAGATGAGAAGACTCGTCTCGGCGCTCGCGATTTGCACACTGATGATACCAGGAGTGACCATCGCATCTGAGGATGGTGCGTCCTCGATCAAGAGGGACGTGACACTCAGGGGGCACATTGTATGCCTGACTTCGTCGGATCCATCCGGCAGCGAAGAAGTGGAGTGCGGGGCCGAAGGCCTATCCGCCTTGAGCACCCTGGAGGGGGAGATCTACCCGTTTCTTCCTGAGGATGCCAAAACGGCTATGTTCCAGGATCCTCGGGTCCGCCAGCGCCTGCTCCAGATTCAGGGACGCCTGACGGCAACGAAGGCTCTCGAGATCATCAAGATTCAATCCATAAAGGGGGGGCAGCTGCACGACCTCTACTATCGCTGTGAGGTCTGCCACATCACCGCTTTCGACCCGGGTCCCTGTTGGTGCTGTCAGGACGACTTCGAGTTTCGCGAAACTCCGGCTGCCGGCGACTGACGTGAAACTTCAAGAATACGTCGCACGTCGAAACGTCTGAACGTCGCACGTCTCCTGTCCTCCGAAGGTGCCGCCAACGGGTGAACTACCAGCGTTACGAAAACAAGTCCGACAGAGCCGCGAACGACTTGAGCCGTTAGCAACATGAGGCCAAGTTCCGAGGAGAGAGCTGGACAAAAGCACAACCTCCCCTCAACCTAAAGTTTCCTCCGAAATGACCCAGCGCAACCGGGAGTGGGACCAGCCCGGCAGGGGGAGTCAGAGGCGGATTGGCCCAAGCCTACGAGGGACCAGATATGCTCATCATCGATGCTCATCTCGACATTGCCTACAACGCCCTGGAGTGGAACCGTGACCTGTGCCAAAGCATCCCTCAGATTCGGGAGTCCGAAGCGGGCATGGCGCAGAAGGGCCGCGGTCTCAACGTTCTGAACTTCAAAGAGCTGCGGCGGGGCGAAATCGGACTCGTCTTTGCCGTGATTCAGTGCCGGGTCAGCTCCCAGGGAAAGCGGTTCTCAGGTGTGCGAAATCAGGACATCGCCTATGCCCGATGCCAGGGACACCTCGCCTACTATCGCCACATGGAAGCCAAGGGCGTGCTCCGTCAGATCCGAGACAGAAAGGGACTGGACGCTCATCTTCAGCGGTGGGAGACCGACCCGCAGGTCCCCCAAGGGTACGTGCTGGCCATGGAAGGCGCCGACCCTATCGTTTCCCCTGATCAGGTACCGGAGTGGTGGGGTCAAGGGCTGCGCGTCGTCAGCCTCTGCCACTACGGCGTCAGCCCCTATGCCCACGGAACCGGGGCTCCGGGAGGACTAACGCCTAGAGGAAGAGAGATGCTGAAGGCCCTGGAAAAGGCTGGAATGATTCTGGACACTAGCCATCTGGCAGAAAAGGCCTTTTGGGAGGCCTTGGATCTCTTCCAGGGACAGGTCCTGGCAAGTCACAACTGCTGTCGCAGCCTCTGCGACGATGACCGGCAAATCGACGATCGCCAGATCAAAGCGTTGGTAGACCGAGGCGCTGTCATAGGGACGGCCTTCGATGCCTGGATGCTCTCTCCCTCATGGGACAAAGAGGCCATGGACAACAGCGGCATCACCTTCGAAACCGTAGCCGACCACATGGATCATGTGTGCCAGCTGGCTGGCAACGCACGACACGTCGCCATCGGGTCAGATCTAGATGGAGGCTACGGGAAAGAACAGTGCCCCACGGATATGGACACTATTGCCGATTTACAGGGGATTCCGGAGATTCTGGAGCGACGTGGCTACAGTTCCCAGGATATCGGGAACATCATGCACGCTAACTGGTCAAGATTGATCAGAGAAACCTGGGACTAGACGGCAGACGCAGCCCGAGGATTCGAGTCTGAGAGGGAGAAGGACGTCAAGACAAGAAAGGAGCTGCCCCATCCTCTCCCGTGGAAATTACGACTCTACCCCACCCAAGTGGGGCGAGGTAGAGTGTCCATCCCAGCCGTCCCTAATCACATCGTGACTGAAGCTACCGCGATGGTCGTGCCATCCATTGTCCCTTCCAGAGTCACCTTGTGGCCCACATGCTCTTGGACCTTATCCGGAGAGTCCAGTGTGTAGACTGCCTTGTCCGCCTCGCTGACGAAAACTATCGGTTGTCCACCCTTGACGCAATTCTGAGCACATCCGGCATGATCGTCGGTGGCCGCTTTTCCTCCAAGAGCACACTTCTCGTCGGCCAGCCAGCCGGTCCACGTCATGGTTGCACTCGTTGCCGGCTCCTCGACCGGGGGCTCTTCTGCTGGAGACTGCTCAGCAGTCTCGGGGACAGGAGCGCCACCACAACCCACCAAGATTAAAGCAACACCTAGCACAGCCAGAATTCTCATATTAAAACCCATAATTCGTCTCCTCCTTAGAAACGTCGGTTTTTCCCAACACCAGTACTGAACAAAAGGGATGTTCTTCCTATACGTCTACGTCACCCTTTGTGCCGTGTCAAGAAGATTACGCCTAGCGGGCTTCCACCTCTTACCGGGTGATTGCCGGGGAAAGGCAGAGGCAAGGGCTGAAGAAGACACTCATCGGCGTTCGGATCCTGACAAGGGGCTCGGCCAGGGCAAGGAGGGTTGAACGAAATCCGTCCGCCGCTCGCCGAACTACGTGTACTAAGGGGGTACAAGATGGGTACACAGCAAGACGCTCTTGCAAAGCAAGACCTGAAGAATCTGATCTTACGAGATCGTAAAACCAACTCGAAAAGGACGTGGAGAGGGAGTTTTCTGGACTACCTGGAACTGATCCGGAAGAACCCGTCTGCCGACGGACTAGCTCACGCCCGGATCTACGAGGTCATCACGAAAATGGGATCTAGCCAGGTTCTCGAAACCGATGATCTGCGAGTAAAGCGACTCTATCAGGACGAGCCAGTACCCGTGTACGACTTCTTCCAGGCTGAGTTCTTCGGTGTCGAAAAGACGGTCGCTCAGATCGTGCGCTACTTTCGCTCCGCCGCCCTGAAAGGGGAAGAAAGCCGCCAGGTGCTCTATCTCATGGGGCCAGTCGGCTCGGGTAAGAGCTCCCTGGTCCAGAAGATCAAATCGGGACTCGAGGAGATGGGGCCTTTCTACGCAATTGAAAACTGCCCCATACACGAGGAGACACTCCACCTCCTTCCTCGCCACCTGAGGCCTGCCTTTGAAGAGATGTTGGGGGTGCGAATCGAAGGGGATTTGTGCCCCATTTTCCGCACTCGGCTCAAGCAGGAGTTCGGCATCAGATACGAGGAGATGCCGATCGTCACCCGCGAGTTCTCTTCCCGCAGTCGTGTCGGCATCGCGGCCGTCCCGCCGGTCGACCCCAACAATCAGGACACATCGGTACTGATCGGCTCAGAAGACATATCCAAGCTGGATCTTTTCTCAGAGGGCGATCCGCGGGTCCTGGACCTCGATGGGGCCCTCAACGTGGGCAACCGCGGCTTGGTTGAGTTTGCCGAGGTTTTCAAGAACGAGATCGAGTACCTACACGCCATGATTACGGCCACTCAGGAAAAGGTCATACCCGCTCCCGGGCGCCACGGCATGATCTACGTCGATACCGCCATCGTTGCCCACTCCAACGAAGCCATCCTGGATCGAATCGTCGTGGTAAAAGTTCCCTACAATCTCCGCCTCTCAGAGGAAATCCAGATCTACGAGAAGATCATTCGGCAGTCAGACTTCCAGGTGCACATCGCTCCTCCAACGCTGGAGATGGCGTCGATGTTCGCTATCCTGACACGACTTCACCCCAACCCGAAGTGTGACCCGATGACGAAGCTCAGGCTCTACAACGGCGAAAAAGTCGTGGAGAAGGGAAAGCTGGGGAGAGTCGACGCGCGCGAACTGCGCGACGATGCCCGCGACGAAGGGATGGACGGCATTTCTACCCGATTTATCATGAAAGCACTGGACAATGCGCTTTCCGACGAAATTGGTGCTCGCTGCCTCAACCCCATCAACGCCAGAGGGGCCTTGATCAAGATGGTCAAGGAGGCCGATCTCCCCGACGATGATCGCAAAATCTACTTGGAGCTGCTCCAGGCCACGCTCCACAAGGAGTACTTGCAGGTGATTGAGAAGGAGATCACCAAGGCCTTCGTCTATTCCTACCAGGAACAAGCAGAACAGCTCTTCCAGAACTACCTGGACCATGTGGAAGCGTCCGTGAGCAAGACCAAGGTCCTGGATTCACGGACCCATGAGGAGCTTGAACCTGACGAGGGTTTCCTCAAGTCCATCGAGGAACAGATCGCTGTCTTGGGCACAGCGGCAGAGGATTTTCGACAAGAAGTGATCGCCTACCTCTGGTCCTCCAACCGGCGGGTAGAAACCCTTTCCTATCGCAGCTATGAGCCTCTCAAAGAAGCGATCGAGAAGCGGCTGATGACGTCGGTTCGGGAGATGAGCCGAGTCGCGACCAAGAACCGATCTCGGGACGGGGAACAGAGCCGGAAATACGACTTGATGGTCTAGAATCTTCTGGAGAACGGCTGCTGCTCCTACTGCGTAGACCTGGTTCTGAACTACGCTGCCAACAACCTCTGGAAGGATTGAGGAAAAACGGTCCAGCAGCCTAGCCCACATTTCTCATCGCTTGTCGTAGCGAGGCGGCGCAAGGAGCTTCCTGGCAAGGCTTGCCGCCCGAGACCACTCGTGGCGAGCCCCCGCAGTCGTACTCGTGCAGTACGTCGAGGAGGCCGACAGAGCGTACCGCAGCCAGGACGGATGTTTGCGGCGACGCAGTAGACCAGCGATGAGAAATGCGGGCTAGCTTCTGTGGGAGGCTCCGCCGATCTGTCGATCCAGGAGCTGTCCCGTCAGCCGGCCGTTCTTTTCCCGAAAGGAGACTATGTTTCACATAGTAGTCCGCGAATGGCAGCCCTCGGACGCTCAGCGGTGCGATCGTAGCGCTTCCGATCGCTCCCGCCATCGTCTCAAGGTTCGACAGGCGATCCACGAGAACACCGACGACGTCATAGCCGAGTAGGCTATCATCGGCAAGAGCCGAGATCGAATCGTCAAGATGCCTATGCGCGGCATCAAAGAATACCGCTTCAGTTTTGGGGAAAATCATCCCCAGGTAGTCCAGGGAGAGGCTCAAACCCAGCCTGGACAGGTGATCGGCAACGACTCGACTCCCCCAACCGGGTTCAGGGCAGGCTGGGGACACAGCTGGGTCAGACTACTACGAGACCGAGATCACCCTGGATGAGCTGATTGAGATCATGTTTGAGGACCTGGAGCTGCCGATCCAGGAGCGCAAGCAACTGAAAAACATAGAGTTGGAACACAACCGGAAGCCTCAAGGCTACCGCCGGAAGGGCGTCAGCGCGCGCCTCTCGCTTCAGCGCAGCGCCGTCGAGCGGGTACGTCGACTCCAGATAGCTCAGCGCTCCTCTGTGCTGAATGGAAACGCCGCATCGGATGCCGATCTCGGGGTGGCGGCCAAGGTGGCACCAGAGTCCCCCCGAGGAACAGAAGCCATCCCGCCGCTTCGCTCACCGTTCTGGGAACGTGATCTCCGCTTTCGTCGTCGAAGCCCGAAGCTCAGGCGTGAGTCCAACGCAGTCGTCATCTGCATCATGGATACGTCTGGATCAATGGACGTGGCAAAGAAGTACCTGGCCCGAAGCTTCTTTTTCTGCTCCACCGCTTCGTCTCGACGAAATATACCAGCACCGAGGTGGTGTTTATCTCTCACGACACCGAGGCCCGGGAAGCCACCGAAGAGGAGTTCTTTCGAAAAAGTGAATCAGGCGGAACCTTTATCTCTTCAGGCTACAACAAGGCTCTCTAGATAATCCGAGAACGCTTCCACCCCAGCCTCTGGAACATCTACGCATTCCACTGTTCCGATGGGGACAACTTCGGCACGGACAACCCGAAGGCCTTGGAAGCAGCACTCGAACTCTGCCAGGCCTGCAATCTATTCGGCTACGGTGAGATCAAGCCCCCGGACTCCTATTCCGGAAACAGCAGTCTTCTGGACTTCTTCTCCTCCGGCGTCACTGCCGAGAACTACAAATCGGTCCCTATACGTCAGAAACAGGATATCTGGCCTGCCTTCGAAGAGTTTCTTCGCATGAAAAAATGACGATGAACTACTACGAAATACCCGATCTCGAACGTTGGGCAGAGCACATAGAGGAGTTAGCTCAACATCTCGGCCTCTTCTGTTCCCCACAGGAGTTCGAGATCAGTGACCAGGCTCAGATGCTGGGCTACATGGCCTATTCCGGACTTCCCTCACACTATCCACATTGGTCCTACGGGAAGGCTTATGAGCGCTTGAAAACCATGTACGACTATGGGGTTACTGGCCTCCCCTACGAAATGGTAATCAACTCCAATCCCTGTCTGGCGTACTTGATGCGGGACAACTCACTCCTCATGAAGGTCCTCACGATCGCGCACGTGTACGGGCACAACGACTTCTTCAAGAACAACTTCACCTTTCGTCACACCCGGGCGGAGCTGGCGATTGACCTCTTCAAGGTTCACGCCAACCGAATCCGCAGCTACATCGAAGACCCGACCATTGGAATCGATCGAGTGGAAGCCGTCCTCGACTCGGCACATGCGATATCGCTTCAGTGCCGTCGCAATCAAACCGTCGTAAAACCTGAGGCGGGACGGGAGAGAGAGACCCAAGGTCTCGGGGAATCCGACGAAGATCTCCTGCTTTTCCTACGAGACAACAACAGACGACTATCCGAGTGGGAACAAGACCTGTTGACCATCGTGGACGAGGAAACTCGATATTTCATTCCCCAGATGGAGACCACGATCATGAATGAAGGATGGGCCAGTTACTGGCACAAACAGATCCTCGACTCGCTCGACCTCTCCCTCGAGCAGCGGATGGAGTTTATGGTGAAACATGCCCAGGTTCTGGCTCCGCATCCCAATGGAATCAACCCATATCATCTAGGGTTCTTTGTGTGGAGTGCCCTCAGAATCTGGTATGACGGATGCGTCGATCGGGAACTGTTGAGGCGGGACGAGCTCTCCTGGTTCGATAGGATGCAAACCGATTTTGAGGAACGGACCTCGCTCCCACCAGAGAGTGGAAAGAAGACGGGTCGCGAAGTCCTCTTCCAGGTTCGGGAGACGGATCGGGACGCCTCCTTCCTGAGACGCTTCCTGACCCCTGCTGTGATGCGGGAGTTGGACCTCTTCCAGCATGAGAGTCAGAAAAGCGCGAGCAACGGGGCAGGTGCGAGCGGTGACCAAGACGTCCAGTCCGGAGCAATGGAGGGACGTCAAGGAGACCCTGCTCAGAAGTGTAGGAGTGGGCTCGCTCCCCGTCATCAAGGTGGAGAATTCAAGTCACGGAGGCAACTCGACGCTTCTGCTGAGGCACTACCATGATGGTCGTGATCTTGAGCTGGGATCGGCAGAAAAGACTTTGGCACACGTGCGTCGGCTCTGGTCCAGCCCGTGGTCCTTGAGACACGGCTGGAGGGGAAACCCATCCGCCTGGAGGCCTAGCCGCGGTTTCGAAGGCCAAAGTCTTCCTTTGAACTTCGAAATTCGCCTGTTCGATGTTCTGCGGTTCATCATTCATCGGTTGCCCTCTCCGGAGCAAGATGCGAACGCCAAAGTCTGCCTCCGGCCTTCGAAATTCAACGAGCCTTCGAGCCAGTGGTGAAAGTGGCGTCTTCTCCATGAGTGATCCCTTCCTGGTTGCTGATTACCAGGCGGTAGTGGTAGGTCGTTTCCGGCTTCAGGTCACGCAAACGCTCAAAGGCCGTTCGGGGAGTGATCTGAAGTCCTCCGTCGCGCTTGGGCGATTTTGAGCCATAGCTGGGAGTGGTCCCGTATTCGAAATGGAACTCCGCTCGAAGTCCCAGCGGGTTCATTCTTCCCTCGAGCCTGGCGCTGGACGCTGTAATCCAGCTCGCTTTCCCGGTGACCGAGATCGGCTGACGGTTGGCGGGCAGACGGTAGGTGCGATCTTCGCCGTGGACCGTTCCCTCGCTGCTGCTTGCCACCAGACGATAGTGATAAACGTTCCCGGGAGTCAGGCCCTGAAGATCCAGGTTGACGTAATAGAGATCGTCGTCGGGAAGCATCTCGGCTCCGCTGCCGAAAACCTCGATTTCTCCCAGGCCCCAACTCTGGGTCTGATAACCCGAATTCAGCTGCACTTTCAGGAACTTGCATTGGAGGGAGAGCGCGGTATCCAGGGTGAATCCGAAATTGGAATTCGGCTCTCCCGTCTGAGGAAGCACCTTAGTCAGAGCGGAAGTGTACTCCTTGCCGTCGGCCGAGACCAGCAGCTCGACCTCCTTCGCTGGCCAAGTGGGGTTCTGGTGAAGTTGCACCCTCTTGATCGTGACTGGGTTTTCGAAGGCATAGACGAATTCCAGAGGTGTGGTGGGGTTCTCGGCACTGTGCCATACGCGGCCTTCGCCGTGACGCCAGCCGTCTGTCAGCCTAGCGGGATCGCCTCCTGTCTGCGGCCATTCAACCAGCTTCCCTCCATTGCTGGGAATTACCAGAGAGTGATTCCGGTAGGTGATTTGAAGCTCATCGAAGTCGATCGATCCCGTGGGGGGATTGTCCTTGTCCACGGTTGCCTCAAGATGGAAGAAGTCGCAGTTGACATGGGCCTGGGCATCGTTGATAGACCAATAGGCGTAGCGTTTAGCACTCTCTTCTCCCTGGAGCGTCGGGTTGTTCCCACCGTAAGTCCACTGATCGGCATCGTTGAGAAGTCTGTACTCCACCCTGTGCCACTCAGCATCACTGAGATAATCGGTCAGGGTAAATCCGGTGTAGGCCCAGTTGGCGCGTATCCAGCCCTTGGCACTACCGATCTCAGGGTTGCTCTGACTCTGGGTCCACCACATCACCTCAGAGCCGTTGGGCTGAAAATCGTGACCGCGGACTCCAATGGACACCTTGGCCCCCCGGAGGTCAGGGTCTCCTCCGCCCAGGTGTGCCCTGATCAGATCCCCGGCGCCCATATCGCCGCTCATCAGGTATTTAGTCAGGTGGAGCGTCCCGATGCCATCATCGTGATTGGGATCATGGTTGCTGGGCTCATGGAACCTGATATAGCCATTGGAAACACCCCCACTCGGGAAGTGCTCGTCCTTCAACCAAGTGTACCAGCCACCCAGGCCATGGTCCCAGGTCTCGTGGTAGTAGGCACCCAGTCGAGGAGGCAAAGGCCTCGCATCCGTCTTGGATCCGTACTCAGTGGAGTTCCCGTATTCGAAGTAGTAGGTGGTGTGCTTTCCGTGGGGATGAATGCTCCCATTGACCGTCATGGCCGATGTCCCCAACGCACTGGCAGAACGAGTAGCCACTGTGGGTTCCGTGGTTAAGATCTCAGGCTCTGGGACCTCGGATGCGCACGCCGAGATCAAAATCATGAAACAGCCGAGCAACAGTTGAGATTTCAACCGAGCCAAGAGCGACCCAGAACTTGACTCAACACTGGACAATTCTGAACGTTCCATCATTACTCCTAACGACGTTATTTTCCCCGACAATAGCAGCTCAGATGGCGCACCGATAGCCTCACACAGCGCCAACGTGCAAGAGTAGCTGCCCTCAACACGATAGCTTGAGGGCGCGGATTCGATTGTTGAAGTGGTCACTGATCAGGAGACAGCCCTCCATGATCGCGAGGTTACAAGGCTGGTTCAGGCGGCAGGCCTGAGCAGGGCCTCCATCGCCAGCATCGCCCCCTTCGCCAGTTCCGGCTATGATACTGACCCGGCCCTGATCGTCCAGAGCCAGAACTCGGTCGTTTCCGGTGTCCGATACGAAGAGCGTTCCATCGCTTTTGAGGGCTACGCCTCGAGGACTGTCCAGCCGGAATTGCCTGGGTCGAGAGCCTCCTTCTGCGCGGCCAAGGCTGCCGGTGCCGATTACTGTTTGGATCTTCCCGGATGGCGTGACCTTGCGCACACAGTGGTTGCCGGTATCGGAAAAATAGAGATTCCCGTCCCCGTCGAAGTCCATGTCGAAGGGGCCGGAAATACTGGCCTGGTCGGCAGACCCACCGTCTCCTGCATAGCCTGGAACCCCTCTCCCGACCACCGTCCTGATGATGCCCGTAGAGTGTTCCACCTTCCGGATTCTCCCTACGGAGTCGCCCAGATACAAATCCCCGTCGGGTCCGACCGCCACTGAGAAAGGACTGGTGACACAGGCTGAGATGGAAGGGCCACCGTCGCCCTGATCCCCGGGGAAGCCGTTGCCGACGTAGGCCGTGATGACACCAGATCTATCAACCCGCCGCACATGACTGTAGCGTGGATCGGCAACGTAGAGGTTCCCTTCCCGGTCCACTGCTACATCGTGAGGATTGCCCAGATACGCCTCTGTTGCAGGCCCGCCGTCACCACCGTAGGCCCTGCCTCCATTGCCAGCCACGGTTCGCATTTCCCAGGTGTCGGGGTCGATGGCACGGATACGTTGATTCCACAGATCCGCGAAGTAGAGGGTGCCATCGGAGGCGACACTCAGGCCATTGGGCCCTGTCATGGAGGCTGCGGTCGCCTTTCCACCGTCCCCTACAGAGGTTCCACCCAACAAAGTGGAGACGATCCTGGTGCGAGCATCCACCCGCCGCAAGCGGCCACTGCAGTCGGTCCAGAGCACCGAGCCATCTGGGTCGACCCATAAACCACACTCGCAGGAGTTTATCTGGGTTCGCTCGCCGATGTCTCCGTCCTCTCCAAAGCCGGGGATTCCGGTACCTACCACAGTCTGTACGATGCCTGTTCGAGCCTCTACCTTTCGCACCCGGAAACCGTATTTCTCACCGGTATAGAGGTTATCGTGCTGGTCGATGAAGATGGAGTCGGGCATCAATATGGTGGCCTCGGTGGCAGGCCCACCATCCCCAGTAGAAGACCGAGAGTGCCTCCCATCAACACCGACGGGGTAGGAATTCCCCAAGACAGTGGTGATGATTCCCTGGCGGTCGATCTTCCGGATCCGATCGTTACTGTTGTCGCATATATAGAGGTTGTCCTGGGAGTCGAAGAAGAGATGCTCGGGGTGGTGGAGCGCGGCCTCCAGGGCGGGAATCCCATCGCCGTTGTACCCTCCTACACCGATGCCGGCGTAGCGCCGGATAATCCCCTGCCGGTCTACGACTCGCACGGTGCAGGACATCTCGTCCGCGATGTAGAGATTGCCGGCTGAGTCCTTGGCCACCCCACTGGAAACATCTAGCTGAGCCTCGGTGGCGAGTCCACCGTCGCCGGCCCTTCCCTTGACCCCACAGCCTGCAACCGTGGTGACGATGCCGGTAGCCGCATCGATCCGACGGATTCGAAAGTTACCGAGGTCGCTCAGATAGAGGTTCCCTTCAGGGTCGCGCCACAAGTCGTGTGGGCTGTGAAAACGCGCCTCGCTTGCGGGTCCTCCGTCGCCACCGAATCCAGGAACACCGTCGCCGGCGAAAAGATGCAAGATGCCGTCGCGATCGATCCTCCAGATCCGCTGGCCATGATAGTCCACCACCAGGAGATCGCCGGCTTTGTCGCGAACCACCCCCATGAGCCAACCCGCGTCGGTGTTGGAAGCCACACTTCTCTGGCGCCAGCCAACACCAGCTATCGTGTCGATCGTTCCAGGGCTGAGATTTCTAAGAAAATTGCGTAGCGACATTGAGGCTCCTCGAAGACACAATTCAGTCGGCGGACGTTTTCTGGTTCTTAAGGGCCTCTACCTTTGCTTCATGGAACTTGGCCTTGGCGGTCTCTCCCTTGGCTTGGTAGATAGTCTGCAGAAGGCTGTGGTGGCTGGGATTACTATCGTCCAGGTCGAGCACCTGGAGAGCGAAGGATTCGGCCTCCTCCAGATGATTCTGATAGAGCCGGGAGAACGCCATGAAAAACGGGCCAGCGGGGGCACTGGGGTCGATTTTCATGATCTGTCGGGCCACCCCAGCCGTCTCCTGAAAGTTACCCTGTCCAATCTCCAGTTCTGCCAGAGTAGCCAACAGCATCGTATCCTCGGGACACAAAGTGATCCCCCTCCCGAGCGCCGCTCGCGAGGCATCAAGCTTCTTCTGTAGCTTCTGCACAAGTCCCAGAAACAGGTACGCTTGACAGCTCGTCCCTTTGCCGTCCAGATAACGACCTAGATGCTTTTCAGCTCCAACAAAGTCGCGGTCCGCAAAGCTGAGCTTCCCTCGCCCCAGCGCAGTCAGGAAGATCCCCGGGTCTAGCTCCTCAGCCCTATCATAGGCTCGGATCGCGTTCTTACGGTCGCCAAGTTCCAGGTAGGTGTCTCCCAAATCGGAGAATACCTCCGCCGAAGCCCGGGGAGAAGAGGCCATTCGATTCAGGGTTCGCAGACGACTGCGTAGATGTCCGGTCTTGCGGTGGTACTCGAGGACCTCGCGCCCCTCTTTCTCCTTGCCCTGTCTCACCAAACTGTTCCCAAGGCTGAAAATCGCACCCTGGTGATCTGGATCGAGGCTGAGAACCGATCGGAACCGCCGTTCCGACTGGGCGTGGTTCCCTGCCATGAGGTCCAGACGACCTAGGTGGAATAGAGCCGTGGTTTCAGAGGGTTGGCTCGCCAGGACTTGCTCGAACTCCTCTCGGGCCCTGCCGGAGTGATTCAGGTGGAAGTGAGCTATGCCGAATCCCAAGGAAAGTTCCCATCCGGAGATTCCCTTCTCTCGGGCCTTCTGGAGATGCTCAAGGGCCTTCGAGTAGTTGCGAAGAAGATTGTGGCAGATACCGATTTGGAAGTAGAGTCTGGGATCGGGGTCAGGCTTTTTTAGTAGCTTCTCGAGATCCGCCAAGGCGCCTAGGTAGTCCTCCTGGGCTCTAATCTTCTGCAGGATACGGTCCAGGTTGGGATCGGACTGGGAAAAACTGTCTGGGACAAGGAGAGAAACCAGGAGCAGGAACAGACTGCCACAAAAAAGCTGACGTATTCTCAAGGCCGGCAAAGCCATAAACCTGGCGGGCTGATCCACTTGAGCGGATTCACTTCTCCTTCTTCTTGGGAAAGCTCCGAAGATAGTTGATGGTGTGCCAAATATCCTCGGCCGACAGCTTCTTGGCGAATCCTGGCATGGGTTCCTTTCCGGTAGAAATTTTCCAGAAGAATTCACCGTCAGTTTCCTCATCCATGTGCTCGGCGGCGTCGAAGCGGGTCGGCTTGGTACTTAGCATGGCCGCGACCTGCCCATCTCCGGCACCACTCTCGCCATGGCAAAAGAGGCAATTCTGGTCATAGATCGTCTTGCCTTTTTCGAGAGACTCTTCGGTGACTGCCTGGGGGTTTTCCTTGGCACGGTCCGCTTCGGAAACGTTCCACTCAGAGGCTGCGTTACCCGCAACGAGCATCCCGAAAAGCGAAATCAATACAACAGCAGTCAGGACTGTTCCGCCGGTTAGCTTTCTCTTGCAACAATTCAATCGATCATGAGAATCCATGCTTTCTCCATCATTTTCCTGAAAGAGCCTTGGTAAGAACTTCAAGTTGTCTTGACCTCCTTAATTGGTAACTGCCTCTCTTCAGGTTAGGATCGTCAAAAACAGGTTTGAGTTCAAGCTCTGGGCTCCACTAAGGAACCGTAAATAAATAAAGGAATTAATATGTAGTTTGTAATGCTACGCTGCGCGTGCATGGATACGCTGACCGAATTGACTGAGAAATTCCGGTCTGTATGGCCCCTGTTGGATGAACGAACGCGGCGGATTATGGGCGCCAGTGAAGCGAGAGCGTTGGGCCATGGTGGAGTCAGTATGGTCCGTCGTGCCTGTGGACTGTCGCGCAAGGCAATCTCGAAAGGAATTCGTGAAATCGAAGAGGGTTTCGCGCCCACCGCCGGC
>CAUZIZ010000060.1:0-29941 GCA_963579905.1 Acidobacteria bacterium UBA6911
TCTAAAGAGAAATGACCCGCAAAGCCGTGGAAACTGGCGCGCTGTGGAAACCGTGGAAGAACGGAGACATCAAGCAGACGACTCTTGGCGTCGAGTTTTTCCACCGCTTCTACGACGAGATACACCCACCGAAGAATGCAACTCCAAGACTCCAAAAGTGTAACCGTGTGCCCGGGAGAAATTGTTGCCTATGAATCGGGAGCTACATCTTGATACTCGCAGCCCGAGGCGTCAACACGACCTCTACCAGTGTTCACTCAAGGTTCCGGGACTTCCTCTTGTATTCCACAGCTTGATCAGTTTGTGAACTTCTTCTTGACCAAGGGGCTCTAGGAACCGGTCTAGCCTGAGGGTAGATCCTCTCGGAGACGAATCGAGGCTCCGCGCCTCGGTGGACTCCTTGACTCTCCACCCAACGGGTTCTACCATTCGAGTCATCATGCTAGCCAAATCACTCAGGCCCTTGTGGCTGCTGATTCTGTTGACTTCGGTCCATCTTTCAGCGGCCGAGTCCTCTCACCGGCCTGTCAATTGGAAGGTGCTTCCCAAGCCCTTCCATACACCGTCTGCCAGCAAGCGGCCAAAGCTAGTTCCGCGTCCGCAAGGGGCCAGATTGAACCTCCCCGAAGGGTTTCAAGTCAAGGAAATCGCTTCCGGTTTCAAGCTGCCCCGCTTCATGGTTCTGGGACCACAAGAGGAGGCCCTTCTCTCTGATACTGGCGACCGGAGCTCCCCTACTGGATCCATCTACGTGCTCAAAAACGGAAAACAGACCCGGATACTGGAAGGACTCGATCGCCCCTACGGACTAGCTTTCTACCGGGACTACCTCTACGTGGCGGAGCCGACATCCATCAAGCGCTACCAATACCAGAACATGACAATCACAGGTTCTGGTGAAGAGGTTATTCCCCTGAAGGACTGTGGCAAGGGGCACTGGACCCGAACCCTGCTCTTCGACCGTCGGCAGGAAATGCTCTATGTCACTGTTGGTTCCGTCTCCAACATCGAGCCGGGTGGTCCTCCAATGAGGGCCGCCATCAATCGATTCAGGCCCGATGGAAGTGGTCACGAGATCTTCGCCAGCGGTCTCCGCAACACCGTGGGTCTGCGATGGAGACCGGGCACGGACGAGCTCTGGGGTGCTGTTCAAGAGCGGGACGGCCTGGGTGATGATCTGGTGGACGACTATCTCATCCACGTCCGGAAGGGAGGCTCCTACGGCTGGCCCTACGCCTATACTGGACCGCATAAGGAGCCCCGGCATGAGGGAGACAATCAGGAGTGGATCCAGAAGTCCCTCTACCCCGACGTTCTCCTGGGGGCTCATGTCGCCGTCATGGATATCCTCTTCTACACCGGCGACCAATTTCCTGAACGCTACCGGGGAGGCCTCTTCCTGGCTTTCCACGGCTCCTCGAACCGGTCCCGACGTGTCGGATATGAGATCGCGTTCATCCCCTTCGAGTCGGGTCGGCCCAGCTCGGGTCCGCAGAACTTCCTGACCGGCTGGATGATGGGTCCGGACAGCCCTGAAGTATGGGGACGACCCGTGGGACTTCTTCAGCTGGCCAATGGCTCTCTGCTGGTGTCCGACGACGGGGCTGGAAAGATCTGGCATGTCTGGTACGGTGCCGACGACAGTCCGTGAATCTGCTCCTCGGACGGCAAACCGGTAACGCTCGCCGCGCTTCTGTTCGGAGGGTAGTGACGTGCGACGTTTCGACGTGCGACGAATTCTACGCCATGATTTTGCGGATCGGCTTGCCGTAGTCCATCTCCAGACGCTTGTGGCCGGGAATGTCCAGCTTACGAGGATCGAGTCCAAGCTGGTGCAGGACCGTCGCATGGAGGTCCGTGACATAGTGACGGCCTTCGATGGCGTGGTAGCCGAGTTCGTCGGTGGCCCCATGGACAACTCCGCCCTTGATACCGCCGCCGGCCATCCAGCAGGTGAAGGCGGCAGGATGGTGATCGCTTCCCTCCGTCTGACCCTGCATGCCTGGGGTCCGGCCGAACTCCGTGCCCCAGACCACCAGTGTCTCGTCCAACAGACCCCTCTGTTTCAGGTCCTTGAGGAGACCGCCGATGGGATTCTCCACCTCTCCGCAGGTGAGACTATGGTAGTGCTTCAGGTGGAAGTGTGCGTCCCAAGCGATGGTATCGGTGGAGTATCCGTGGATGATCTGGACGAATCGAACCCCCCGCTCCACCAGCCGCGTGCCGTCAGGAAAATCTCTCCGAACGGCCTGGCAACCTCGTTTTCGAGTCCGTAGAGCGTTCCGACGGGTGAGTATTCGTTCTTCGCCTGACCCAGTGCCTTCTGGGCAGCCGTGAGCTGGGAACTGGCGACCGAGACCCGCTTCTCTCGGGTTTTCACCAGAGCACCAGCGGCGGCGGGAGCCTCCTGCAGGGCATACGCCAGCCTCTGTTGCGCCTCCAACAGATGCATCTCTGCCTTGAGCAGGTTAGCGGAACGCTCTGCCTTCCTGGCGACTTCGGCCAGATCCTTTGCTCTTGGGTCAGGCGGCTTAGCCCAGTGGGCACGGTCTGCCGCAAGTCGGGCTTGCTGGGCCGTCTGGTCCTCGCGTCTCCAGGTCAGCTTCTTTTCAGCCAGCGCCACTGCTTTCCGGGCTTTCCGCAACACGAGCTGGGGATCCTCGGGAACGAGACCGTCGATCCAGTCGGCAATCTGTTTGATGACGTCCCCGGGAAGTGGTGGCCCCTCGGCAGGCATCCGGGGCTGCTTGTCTCCACGAAGTCTTCGGATGACAGAGCTGCTACCACTCTTTCCGGGAACGATTCCGGGTCCGTCCCTGGTACCCCCTTCCAGAAGCAGCTCGAAGGTAATCGTCCGAAAGTCGTTTCGCGCCACGTTGGGGCCGTGGCAGACGACGCAGTTCTTGTCGAAGACGGGCTTGATCTCCTGGGCAAAGCGCTCGCGTCCCAACTTCAGGACCCGCTCGTCTGGATCCATCGCGGCAAGCTTCTGAGCGCGGGCCTGTTCCTGCCTGGCCTCGGCAAGCTAGGCTTCTGCCGCAGTGATGGCCTTACCCGCCTCTTCCAGCAGGTCATCGTGTACGAACCGCTGGATTGAAGGGTAGTAGCTCTCCAGAGGCAGCTCGATGGGTTGGATCGGCTCCCCCAGGGCGCCCAGGATCTCTGGCACGGCCGGTGAGAGGGGATTGCTCTTGTCCGGGTTCTTCTCATCCACCTGGATATAGCGATAGGTCGCGGCATGGATAGGTGGGCCCTGAGGGCCGGCGGATCGGGGCTCTGAGTCAAACACACGGGCAAGGCCGGCCTCGAACACATTCGATTCTCCGGGCAGGGGATCGGTGCGAACGTCGTAGGACTCGAAGAAAGCCCGGAAGCGATAATACTCATCCTGTGCGATGGGGTCGGTCTTGTGATCATGACAGCGAGCACACTTCAGGGTTGTAGCCAGGAACGCTGATGCTGTGTGCTCTACGGTTCCTCGGAGCCAGGAATCGCGATTGATACTGAACCGGCTGCGGACCAGGTAGCCTGTGGCGCGCAAGGTCCTGGGATCGGTGGGCGCCAGCTCGTCGCCGGCGAGCATTTCCAGGACCATGCGGTCGTACCCCTTATCCTCATTGAGGGACTCGATGATCCAGTCGCGCCAATGCCAGAGGTGCCGCTGACCGTAGTGAGGGCTCGCGAGCAGTCGATCGACCGTCTTCTCGTAGGCGTCCTGGGAACGGTCATTCAGGAAGGCTTGCAGCTCGGCGGCTGTAGGCGGAAGACCCGTCAGGTCCAGGTATAGACGTCGCAACAGCAGGCGCTTCCCAATCTGGCCCACGGGTACGAGACCGCGTCTCTGGTGCTGGGACGCCAGAAAGGCATCGATGGGGTTGCGCAGCCAGGCTGGGTTTCTTACGGTGGGCAGAGGCGGTCTTCTGGGGGCTTGATAGGCCCAGTGATCGCCGCCCTGAAAAGACCCTTTCTGCTGGCCGCCAGCGTCAACGCTGAGCGGGCTCGAATAGGGCGCTCCGGCCTCCACCCAGGCGACGATAACGGCAATCTCTTTTTCCGAAAGCTGCTTGTCCTGGTAGGGCATGCCGGGCTCATGCTGGTGGCGGATCTTCTTGACCAGCAGGCTGGCTGGGGCGTCTCCCGGAACCAGGACCTCGCGGTGCTCGTCGCTGCCCACTAGCAATTTCTCTCGGGTCGACAGATCCAAGCCAGCTTCTCTGAACTTTCCGCCGTGGCAACTCAGGCACTTAGCTTCGAGCGTGGGTTGGACCCTTGTAAAGGTCCCCGGGGGAAAAGAATGACTGTCAGCAAGCATGCTGATGAAACTGCTGCTCTGCTCCACATGAGGCTCGGCGAAAGGCGCTCCGAGATCGATCTACAGAGCGATGAGAGCAGTTGCCTCGGCAGGGAGAGGCTCTGCCTTGAGCGGCATCGCCGGTTCTTGCGAATGTGTAACGAGCTGGTAGAGAAGACTGGCACGACTGTCGCCAGGAAGCACGGCAGGCCCTCGACTACCACCGGCCAGCACGGCGCGGCGAGAGGAGAGATCGAGCTCCCCCTGCCTTGTAGAATTCGAGTGACAAACCAGGCAGTTTTGATCCAGTATCGGCCGGATCTGCTCTGCGAACAGTCTGATCCCCACCGCAGTTGACAAGGATGTCGGATTCTCCGCAGGTTGCTGAGACCAAACCAGCCCACCCAGGAGCAAGGCCGGCAGCGAACGAATCAGAACCCGAAGGATCACGATTTCTATCTACCCCTTGAGATAAGTGTCTTTAGCAGGATATGCCTGGCAATTCTTCCTCACAAGGTTGGAAAGTGCAGGCGTCCCACACGCTCGGTTTGCGCCGAGAGGAGATGGCCTCCGACCGTCGTGATGTAGAGTGTGCTCAAATCGGGGCCGCCGAAGGTACAGTTGGTGGGCCGATCGAACGGCGTCGGGTGGGATTCCAGAACCTGTCCCGAGGGTGCAAATATATAGATCATCGGTCCCGGTCCTCCCTGCCTGAAGCCGGCGGTCGCGACAATATTCCCCTCCAGGTCGAGGCACATTCCGTCAATTCCGCGATGGGCTCCAAAATCGTGTAGAACACTGCACGACCCCAGACTCCCATCGTCCTCGACTGGGTAGGCTCGGAGTTGCCTGAACTCTTCCGGCTCACGCCCACTCTGAGCTACGTACAAGGTTTTGTGGTCGAGCGAAAACAGGAGCCCGTTGGGCCGGGTGGTATCGTACGTCACTCGCTCGACCGACCAACTTCCGTCGCTCCCAGGATCCAATCTGTAGACCGAATCGTGGTCCAGGTCCTTGTTTGACCGATCCTGGCTCCAGGGTCCGGCTGCTCCTTCGTAGTATGGATCCGTAAACCAGACCCGAGCCTCGAGGTCGATGGCTAGATCGTTGGGAATGTTGAACTGCCTTCCCTCGAAACGATCCGCCAGGACCGTCGTTGTTCCATCCACCTCGTACCGAACCACTCGTCTAGCATCCCCTTCGCAGGCATAGAGTCGACCCTGAGGGTCGAACATCAAGCCATTGGCACAGTTGGTTCCCGAGCGAAACACAGTCGAGGAGCCAGTGACAGGGTCATAGCGCATGATCTCGCTAGCTGGAATATGGGTGAAAACCAGACCAGTCCCATCCCACGTCGGTCCTTCGGTGGTTCCGCCGTAGGGTTCGATGAGCAGTTCAAACTTCAAAGTCATTGCTGCCTCCTGGGAGAAGGTTGAAGGTTACAGGTTACAAGTTGTGATTCTCCGGCGATCACTCTACCAGTATTAACCAATCCCTGGAGCACGACTTCAAAGCAACCAGAATCTGTTCCTGATTCTCAACTAGGAAATGTTCACAAACAAAATGGAGGGTTGATAGTCGGCACCCGATCGTACAGACAGCATCCGATTTGATCGAAATCGAACGGCGGCTTTCACCCGAGGTTCCAAAGGTTGATTGCACCACACGTGTGTCCACGTTCCAGCTCTTGTCGAGGCTCAATCACCCAAGGGATGCCACGCTCTGCCTCACCGACCCATCCTTCCCCTTCCAGCGCAGCGTGTAGCGGCGGACGCTGGTGATGTGCCTTCCCAGTAGCCTTCGGTGGCGTAGAGCGATATCTCATCGGGTGCGCATCACCCCGTGGTGAAGCGATACGTCGAGCACCTGCTGTGGGAGTACAAGATCCCCGAGAAAGTGGTCGAATCACTGAAGGATCAAACTAGAGGCGACGAAGGTTGTTCAGGTTAACGGGAAGATAACCGAGGTTCCGGAAAATCAGGCCAGGTTGAAGGCAATCGAGCTGGTTCTGAAAATGACGGGGTTGTTGAGTTGAGGTTATCAGCCGACCACTTCCTTGGATCAGCCTACCTCTCCCGATCAGTCATCCGGAGTAAAGGCGTTTTCAGTCGTTGAGACTGCGATCAGGGCTCCGGTAGCCCGCTTCTGAATCAATCCAAGTATCGAGACTCCATCTCCGGTTGCATGCACATTCAGAGTGCCTTTGAAGACTCCATCCACCGACTCGAGAAAGTCTCGGAAAAGCGCTTCCTCATCGATGAATGCTACGAACTGCTCCAGCGGGCCGAGAGTCAGCTGCTTTCTCGCCTGTTCCTCTCTCGATACAAGGATCAAATCGACCGTAACGGACGCTGTGTTGTGAGGATTGTGTAGGGGGGGGTACCCCCGTGTTTTCTTCAGCGGTAAGGCTGACATACACTGTTCGTACGGTCAGATCTAGGCTATTACAGGTGCAACCCTGCGACCTGCAACCTGCAACCTGCAACCAACCGCTCGGCTATAATGTCCCGATGCGGCGCTTCTTTCTATGCCACTATCATGAGATCGCCCTCAAGAAGGGAAACCGCTCCTTCTTCGAAAAGCGCCTGCTTCAGAATATTAACCGCGCGCTTTCAGGGCTGCCGTTCAAGGAGGTACGTCGCATCTCTGGACGACTGATCGTGGAGCTGCTTCCAGAGTCACCCATCAAAGAGATCGGAGAGAGACTGCAGAAGGTGTTCGGGATCGTCTGGTGCTCTCCCGCCTGGCTCTCCGAACAAGAGCCGGATCTACTGCAGCAGAACCTCTGGAAGCTGGTTCAAGAGCGAGAGTTTGAGAGCTTCAAGATTCAGGCTCGCCGCGCCCAGAAAACGTTCCCTCTCAATTCGCCCCAGCTGAACGAAAGTCTGGGGACGTTCATTCTCGAGCGTTGCCGGAAGCGGGTTGATCTGGAGGCGCCCGAGCTGACCTGCTACGTTGATATCGTCGAGCGGTACGCCTTCCTCTATTTCGAGAAGCTAAAGGGGGTGAAGGGTCTACCGGTGGGAGCCTCGGGCAGGGTCGTGGTGCTGCTTTCGGGTGGAATCGATTCCCCGGTCGCAAGCTACAAGATCATGAAGCGAGGATGCCAAGCAATATTCGTTCATTTTCACTCCTATCCCCATACCAGCGCTGAGTCACAGGAAAAGGTACGGCAGTTGGTGACGCTCCTGAGCCAGTATCAATTCCGCTCGATTCTCTATCGAGTCCCCTTTGCCGAAGTCCAGAGGCAGATTGTGGCGTTTACTCCCCCGTCGACACGGGTCATCTTCTATCGACGCTTCATGCTCCGTCTTGCCCAACAGATTGCTTCCCGCGAGGGATGCCTGGCCCTGGTAACCGGTGACAGCATCGGACAGGTCGCCTCCCAGACTCTCGAGAACCTCTCCGTTATTTCCGAATCGGTACAATTACCCATCCTTCGTCCGCTGGTTGGTGAAGACAAGGAGGACATCATTGAGGTCGCTCGCAGAATTGGCAGCTATCCAATATCCATTCTTCCCGAAGAAGATTGCTGCTCTTTATTCGTGCCTCGCCACCCCGAAACGAGGGCCGATCAGATTGGAATCAACCGAATCGAAGAACAACTTGACCTGGATGAGGCGCTGTCGGATGCGCTCGAGGGTACCGAAAGGGAAATAATAGAGAGTAATCTCGGTGTGGAGGTGCCGCTTGCAGGCTAGCAGACATATGCTGCAGATCTTAGTGTGGGCACCAGATTCTGATTTCTGGAGCGAACCAATGGACCGAAGTCTGCATCTGAGGAAACAATGGGAAAATCGGTGAAACTACTTGGCTCGATCCTGCTGTTAGGGATACTTACCCCCGGAGTGCCGAGCGCCCTGAGTCTGCCCACCTATTCCCAGGACACCGGAGTAGACCCAGGTGTCGCAAGAGTTGAAGAGGTTCTCAAAGATCTTCAAGAGAACGAAAAGTCGGAGAAGCCTCAATCCAAGACTTATACCCTGGCAGAATCGGACCTGAATGCATACTTTGAAGCCCAGCTGGAGAAAAACGAATACAAGGGAGTTGACGCCTTGGCCGTGCGTCTCAAGCAACACAGCAACCTGGTCACCACACTCGACATAAATATAGACGAGCTCGACCTGGGACAGCAGGACTTCGCGGTTCTACTATTTCTCCAGGTGGCGGGGAGCCACCCCAAAGTCGAAATCGCAGGAGAGTTCATCGTCGAGGACGGAGTTGGGACCTATCGAGCCAAGACCATGCTCTTCAACGGAGTTACAGTCCCGCCAGCGTTTGTCCAGACTGTCTTGTCCTCGGTCGGTCGCTCTCATGCCCCCCCCTTCGACCCCAACCAACCCTTCGAGATGCCTTACCGCATCAAGACCGTCAAGATAGAGGCTGGCCAAGTCACCATTCACACCTGAGTCCGGTACCCAGGAAGAATCTCAAGATACAAGAAACAAGATACAAACAAATCTCAAATTCCAAGCACCCAATTCCACTTAGGGCTTGAGAGGCTGTTTGTATTCTGGTGCGTGTATCTTGGTGCGTGTATCTTGGTGCGTGTATCTTGGTGCGTGTATCTTGGTGCGTGTATCTTGGAATTTTTCCTACGGGGCGGAATTGCTTAAATCTGCTGATCCAGTTCTCCTGCGGGGTGCGTTGGCGATCTCACGTCGGCTCGAGAAGCAAGGCTATCAGGCCTATTTTGCTGGAGGAGCCGTGCGCGATTTCCTCCTGGGCAGGGAAATCGCGGACATCGATATCGCGACGTCAGCGGCTCCTGACGTAGTCGAGGGACTGTTTCCTCAAACGGTCGGTGTCGGGAAGCAGTTTGGCGTGATCGTTGTTGTACTGGACCAGACTAACTACGAGGTAGCCACCTTCAGGAGCGATTCCGGCTACGAAGACGGACGTCATCCTTCGAAGGTCGAGTTCTCCGATGCCCGCCAGGATGCCCTCAGGCGTGACTTCACCATCAACTCGCTCTTCCTGAATCCGCTGACCGGTGAGGTCATCGACTACAACGGCGGAAAAGAGGATCTGGCTCGCCGGCTGATTCGCACCGTGGGTAGACCCGAACAGACTTTGAAAGAGGATAAGCTGCGTATTCTTCGGGCAATTCGATTCGCCTGTCAGCTCGGATTCGAGATCGAATTGGACACCTATCTCCATTTGGACAGGTTTGCGGACCAACTTAGGCGCATCAGCTGGGAGCGGATCCGGGACGAGCTTCTCAAGATCCTCACTGGACCCGACCCCGGCCGTGGACTGAAGCTGATGTTCGACACAGGGATTCTAGACACCATTCTTCCCGAAGTGGCAGCCATGGATGGAGTCGCCCAGCCCCCTCAGTTTCACCCGGAAGGAGATGTCCTGGAGCACACCCGCTTGTTGTTTTCTCGCTCCCGCTGTCGAAGTCAGACCCTGGCCCTTGCAACTCTCCTGCACGACGTCGGAAAGCCTCCCACCTTTAAGGTCAAGGAGCGGATCCGCTTTGACGGTCATGCCGAGCTGGGCGCCGAAATGGCGGGAAGGATCTGCCGGCGTTTGCGGCTCTCCAACGACATAGTTGACGGTGTAGTCGATCTGGTAAAGGATCATCTCCGCTTTATTCATGTCAAGGAGATGCGTGAGAGTACCCTGAAGCGCTTTCTTCGGAGGGAGAACGTCGACGATCATTTGGAGCTGCATCGGCTGGACTGCTTGGCCAGCCACGGGGACTTATCCAATTATGACTTCTGTCGCAAGAAGTTGCTGGAACTAGGTGAGGAGACCCTCAGACCGGCCCGCCTCATCAGCGGACACGACCTGATCAAGCTCGGACTAGAACCAGGTCCCTTGTTTTCGGAGATCCTGAATACGGTGGAGGATCGGCAGCTGGAAGGAAGCCTGATCTCGAAAAAGGAGGCTCTGGACTGGGTAAAAACCCACTACCTGGAGCAACGCTGATTTTTGACCCTGGCCCCTGATCGAGAAAACGGGATCTAGGAATCTGCGCGGTAGAAATGATCGTAGCGAGAAAGCGGGGAATCGAGGCCAGATTTTCTCGATTTCGAGGCGCCTAGTTGTTCTATTCGTGGAACAATCGAGGAAATATGGGCCGATTCTACCGTTTTCGCAGTAGATCAATTGCTGCCGCGCAGGCTTCTAGGGGAGATCAGGGAATAGTATTGTCTGGGAGAGCACTCATATGAAGCAACAGGAGACGGTCGCTGTCATTGGACTAGGGTACGTAGGGCTGCCCGTTGCCCTCGCTTTTGGACGTACCAATAGGACCATTGGCTACGATATTTCAGAAAAGAAGGTCACAGCCTACCAACAGGGCTTCGATCCCACCGGAGAGATGCCGACGGATGCCTTTAAACAAGCGACCCAGCTGGTCTTCACCATGGATCCCGCCCAGCTACAGGAAGTGGATTTCTTCATCGTGGCCGTCCCCACGCCCATCGATGAAGCCGAGCGACCGGATATGACCTTTCTGATTCAGGCGAGTCGGACCGTAGGGAATCAGATGAAGAAGGGAGCCATCGTCGTCTACGAATCCACTGTGTACCCGGGGGTCACCGAGGAAATCTGCGTGGGAGTTCTGGAAAAGGAATCGGGTCTCAAATGCGGTTCTGGCTTCACAGTAGGCTACTCTCCGGAACGCATCAATCCAGGGGATCCCGAACATAGCCTCGAAAAGATCGTGAAGGTGGTCGCGGGACAGGATCAGAAGACGCTGGAGGTCATGACCAGGCTGTATGGCCAGATAACGGAGGCAGGTGTCTTTCCGGCTCCCAGTATCAGGGTGGCCGAAGCAGCAAAGGTGATTGAAAACACCCAGCGTGACCTGAACATCGCCCTGATGAATGAGCTGGCCATTATCTTCAATCGGCTGGCAATCGATACTCAGGATGTCCTCAGGGTCGCGGAAACCAAATGGAACTTTCTCCCCTTTCGACCCGGGCTGGTCGGGGGACATTGCATCGGCGTCGATCCCTATTACCTGACTCACAAAGCCCAGACGGTCGGCTATCACCCAGAGGTCATTCTGGCGGGTAGGCGCATTAATGACAGCATGGGCAGATACATCGCCCAGCAGACCGTCAAGAAGCTGATCAAGGCCCGACGCCACGACGGCATGCCTGTTCTGGTCATGGGGCTGACGTTCAAGGAAGACTGTGCCGATCTGCGCAATTCTAAGGTAGTGGATCTGGTACGAGAGCTCGAATCCTTTGATGTCGAGGTACTGGTATGGGATCCCGTCGCCAGTCCCGAGGAAGCGCGGACTCAATACGGCATCGACCTGGTTGGCTGGGAGGCGCTGCCGAAGCTCTCAGCAATCGTTGCCGCGGTCCCCCACCGGCAGGTACTCGAGGTCGACCTGGACAAGCTGGCGGAGAAATCAGGACTCGGCACTCCCTTCATCGACGTGAGATCGCAGTTTTCCCGTCACCTGCTCCAGCAGGCAGGATTCGAGGTCTGGAGACTTTGAACACGTTCGTTTGATGCAGATTGATTCCTCAACGGAGGTTCTTGATGGAGATAACAGATGAGGTCTGTCGCAGAATAGAAGAAGCGGCCGAAGGATTGTACGAAGAGACAGTTCAGCTGATTCGCGATCTGGTCCGTATCCCCAGCGAGAGCCCAAGCTATGCCTACGCCAAACTGTATGAGGAGCGCGGCTACACCAAGATGTACGATGCTCCCATGACCCTCGGAGGGGAAAAGAGGGTGGCCGAGTTTCTGCGGCCGGTCATGGATTCGCTGGGCGCTGAGACGATAATGGAGGCCAAGGAGCCTTTGAGGCCGAACCTGATCGGGATCCTTCCGGCCAATGGCGAAGGCCGATCCCTGGCCCTCAACGCCCACACCGACACCGTACCCACCGGACCCCATGAAGAGTGGAGGTGGGAGGATCCCTTCAGCGCCAGAATAGCGGACGGGAAACTCTGGGGCCGCGGATCGACGGACGACAAGGGTCCCCTGGTTTGCATGGTCAAGGCGCTAGAAACGATTCGGCGTTCCGGCTACCAACTCAAGGGAGAACTTCAGCTTCACGCCACCGTGGGCGAGGAGACAATGGACGGGAAGACCCACGGTCCAGGATACTTTGTCCCCAAGAACACCCGCTACAAAACCGATGCATGTGTGGTTTGCGAGTCCTCGGCTCCTCCCCACCCCCACGGCATCTGTGTCGCCTCGGGTGGAGTGTCCTGGCTCCACATCGTCGTCAAGGGAAAGCCAGTGCATGCGGCCATGGGCTACCGCACCTACCGTAGAGGCTACGAAGGACACGAAGTGGGTGTGGACGCCGTTCGAAAGGCCAACGCAATCTACCAGGGCCTACTAGATCTGGATGAGCAATGGGCTACGAGCCGGGTCGATCCGACTGGGCTTACGCCCGAAGGTTACTCGTCGATCATCACAGCCTGGATTCATGGTCATCCCAAAGGAATTGAAGTGCCCTTCTTTGTCGCCGATCACTGCGAGCTGGGCGCCGCCGTCTGGAGACATCCAGGAGACAGTTACGAATCGGTCCGGACAGAGGTAGAGGAGAAAATCCAAAGCATTTCCCGGCAGGATTCCTGGTTGCGCGAGCACCCACCCGAGGTTGAGTGGAGGCTGGACTGGCCGCCGTTTCAAATTTCACGGAATCATCCCCTGGTCCAGACCGCAGGACTGGCGTATGAAGCCGTTCTGGGACAGCCCGCGCCCCATATGACGTGGCAGCCCGTGAGTGACGGCCGCTTCTATCAGGAGTGCGGAGTTCCCTCTCTACTCATGGGTCCGGGCGACTATCGCCGAGCCCACTGCTACGATGAATACCTGGAACTGGACCAGATCGTGGATGCCCTCAAGATCTATGCGCTAACGGTAATGGGCTGGTGCGGATTCGAGTAGCTGGGAACCAAGGGTCGCAAGTCGCGAGCCAAGTCCGGCAGAGCCGCGAACGACTTGACTCGCTAGCAACATGAGGCCAAGTTCCGAGGAGAGAGTCGGACAACAGCAGAACTCTTGCTAACCCCGACCAAAGCTTCTTTCTCGCATGATCCTGCTTGCAGAACTTGATTCAAGATGGAATGCAACAACAAGTCGTTGACAATAACGCTACGGACGGAGGGAAACGCCCCCTCACTGAAGGAAATCTCATGTCTGGAAGACTCCGCGAGTACTCGTCTGACGGAATCACCATAACCTACGCCGTCAAGCGCTGCATCCATGCGGCTGAGTGTGTCCACGGGGTGCCCCTGGGATTTTTGATCCCGAGCGCAGGCCCTGGATCGACGCCAGGAAGGGCGATCCCAGCAAGATCGCGGAGACGGTCCTCAAGTGTCCCACCGGAGCCCTGCATTTCGAGCGTCACGATGGAGGTAAGAGCGAAGCCGCTCCAGATCGCAATTCCGTCTCAATTGCGGCGAATGGCCCCATCTATTGAGGGCGACCTTACACTGAGCCTGCCTGATGGCAGCGCTCTCAGGGAAACTCGGGCCGCACTGTGCCGCTGCGGCAGTTCCCAGAACAAACCCTTTTGCGACAACACTCACCTGGAGACGAAGTTCTCTGATCCTGGCGGTCTTGATGTCCAAGTAGGCGGCTCGGGAAAGCCGTAAGACGAAAAAGGCGAATTGAAGGTCCGCTCGGCCCCCAACGGCCCGTTGCTGCTCCAGGGTCCGCTAACCATCGAGAGCGCCGATGGCGTAGATCGAAAGGACACCACACGATGTGCGCTGTGTCGATGTGGCGAGTCACAGAACAAACCCTTCTGCGATGGGACTCACGGCAAGGTCAATTTCCAGGCTCCTTAGCCCACCTAGCGCGGGTGGTTCATAGGCTTCCCCGGGCCAGTTGAAACTTTATCAAGATCGCTGACCCCAGAATCAAGGCCCACACAACGGCCCGATACTCACGATTCGAGATCACTCTTTCCCACTGGAATTCACGCCCTTCCGCTGCAGTCGCCTCCGGAGGCAGCACGCGTCGGCGGCCGGGCAGGGAGAGAAAGCGAGGGATAGCGGCTCGATAGGCTTTATAGGAATCTCCCAATCCCTCCATTTCCCGCTCCTCCATTCTGATCACCGGAAAATAGAGTGCGAAAAAGAGGAGCAAGAACAGCCCTATCAGCCAGGGCTGGGCACCCGCCACGGTGAACCCCAACCCGACCAAGAACGAACCCAGATAGAGGGGATTGCGAGTCCGTCGATAGGGACCGGAGACAGTCAGCCCCTGAAACTTCTTCAGATGGCCTGCCGCCCACACCCTCAGGACAAGACCCAGCAGTACCAGCACCAGGCCAGGACCCAGCCAGACAAGCTTCGGCATGGAGCAGTACAAGTAAAGAATCGCATAGAGGATGGACGCCGGAACGCGGACTCTCTGTACTGTCGTCATCAGTCGATGCGCGAGCCGGCTAAGCGGGTTGGTTGGGTGCCCGGATCGTTACCAGGCCTGAGTCAGAATCTAACAGATCGTGTCTAACGAGGATCTGACGCGCCGCGTCTACGGAGAAATCGCACTCCCAGGCTGAGCAAACCGATGCCCATAATGACAAATCCCCATTCCGAGAGGGTGGGTATCTCTTCTACGGCATGACCATTGACTCCTGCCAAGGCTGCACCGGACATCATGAAAACTGCAGACAGGGCGCAAGCATAAGCAAAGTATCGTTCGCTCTTTCCCATGTTGATTCTCCTCCTTGATGCCTCACGCGTCAGCGCACAGTGCCTGAGTTGAAATCTGGCTGCGTCTACCGAGAACCTGACAGATTACGTCTCAGGAGAGCTCGTGAGCCCAGACTGAGCAAGCAGATACTCATAATGATGAGTCCCCATTCAGAAAGCGTGGGTATCTCTGCCGTGTCTGGGGCACCTGCCATTGCTGAACCAGACAACGTCACCATTGCGAACAGGGCGACCAAGTAGGTAGAGGCCTGTTTGCTTCCTATCATGTTTATTCTCCTCCGCACCTTCTTCATATCTGCGGATCTCATGTGAAACGCGTCAGATTATAAGTCTACACGAAACGGTTACATCCAGGAGTGGTGCTGATCGAATCCCTACCGGGATCCGTGGCTGGTTCGAGCAGGCCGCACCAATCTAACCGGTCCCTAGCCAGGGTCTAGGCATTTGGTGGGCCTAGATAGATTTGAACTATCGACCTCACGCTTATCAGTTGTTTCCTAAGTGTTGTATTCGTTGATATTAAAGGACTTACACCCGGAGTGATCCTGCATAAAGCAGCAAGGAAGCGAACTTTCAGCACCCTACACGCACCCTACGGAAACGTCTCGTTCCGGGACACATCAGATTGTTTCGGACTTCTTTTCAGCGCCAATTGACGTCGTCAGCTCAAACACTTAAGAGACGCGGTTCTTTAATCAATTGTGGGAGCATGTGACGCTAGCAAGACCGGATTTATGTTGCCGAGTGTCGTCTCTTTCTTGGTCGAAATTCGAAGCGGATTCTATTGACGGAAGTTTGTTGACAGCCTGTCTGTTTTGACCCTGAAACCAGTGAGTGTAGATATCGACGGTTAGCTTGATACTGGAATGTCCAAGCTGCTTCTGAACATATGCTGGTGACTCCCCATTTGTTATGAGAAGAGTCGCGAAGCTGTGCCTCAGATCGTGAAAGCGAATACGACGAAGTCCTGAACGTTCCAGACACTTAAAGAAGTAGCGGTTCTTCACATTCTGCATGTCAGCCTGCATGTCAGCGAGATTACCTACCCTGTCACAAAAGACCCAGGGTGATCCGTGCTTCGATCTCTTGAGCTACCTTCAGCGCTGCCTTCTCGGTTCCCACCTTCTTGGAAACCCGCTTTCCTTGATGGTTGATGAATACCCACCACACGCCCGAAGCCGCGACTTTTTCTCGAACCTTCACGCCCATTTTTCTCCCCCTGTTTTGGGGAACAGATTGACGACAACTCTGGGACTTTGTCAAGCTCATCCCAACAACCTTTCAACGATCTCATCTGCTATTTCCTTCACATCCGGATCACCTGGGTCCTCTCGGAAATGCTCCATCCACTGATCCAGCTCGGACTTTTTGAACAGTAGTTTTTTGCCTACTCGGAAGTGTGGGATCTCGGGGAGAAGCCCACGCACGGTGCATTCAGAAAGGCAAAGATACTCCACGGAATCGGACAAGCTGAGATACCTGTCGCGGTCGAAGTACTTCAGAATGTCGCGCACACTAACGGTGCCTTGGGGAAGTTCTTCCACGACTCGGTTCGGTATTTGCGCCCCCGGAGAAAATGACCGCTCGCTTCCGCGAACTTCGTTTGGCTCGTCCTCTCGGAACTATCTCCAGCGTAAGCTCTCACCTATATAGGTCAACCTTCAGGGGAGGTCTCCTTTCCGAAGCACTGTTGGTTGGGACGGGCTTTCCGATCATTCGTGGCAGCTCTTGGCCGTGTGCTTTTTTGTTCAGATTGATCAGACTCTCAGTTCGATGACCTCGCACATGTCGTCGATACGTCGAACAACAGCCGGACCGACCTTGTCCGTGAGATCACGCAAGCTCAGGTTGCTGGTGACTGTGCGCCCCACTTGCCTCCGGTACAGATTGTCGATCAGGTTATAGATCGCTTCCGCTTTGAACTCGGTAAGCTTGAATTTGTCTGCATCATCCCAGAACAGATGTCCCCTCTCATCGAGCAGTTGCCATGCAGGGGCGATATACTCGGAATCCATTTCCATCTGCTGAAGCTCGTGCAGCAGCTCGTTGGTGGTTTTGAAGAGAACCTTCTTATTTCCGATCTGGATCTTGAATTGGGCACTTGCGACATGCGTCTTCCCAGCGCCGTAGTCACCGAAGATGAAATAGCTACCATCAGGTTCCTGTAACAGGCGCTCTCGGGCAACACGCTGCGTCTCATTCTTGGGATGGTAGTTTTCAAGCGAAACGCCGCGAAACTTGGGCGACAAGGACAGAAGCTGTGTCCTCTTTCGAGCTTGGATTTTGCAGGTGCAAAGCTTTACGCGTCCCGTCGTAACCACTACCCAGCCAGTACCGCGACAGTGGGGGCATTGAGCTGTCACGTCATCGCTTCGGGACGTAGGCGGGCATCCCTGCCCAGGGGAAACTTGGCTGGCTCTTACCATGTGTTTTCTCCGGGATGAAACCATTGACATTTGTGGCCCAGTACCTGAAGGGGTGGCCCAGACCCCTGCAGAATTTTTCGCAGCTCATAATGAACAATCGGGCCGACGCCTTCAAGTAATCGAGGGTGAACTCGGGTTTGTTCCTGGTAGCGTCCAGCAGTTTCTTGACAGCTGTAAAATCGCTCTTGTCAGGTACCAGGTCTATGCCCCTATCGCTCTGGTACATGCTGAAAAAGAAATCAATAAGGAGATGGAAGCGTTCGTCCACTCCGGTGGACGAGCCGTTTCTTTCTCTTTTTCTTTTAAGAGTTTCTTTTCTTTTTAGGGGTAACCGATTGACTCCCACTTGAGGGAGTCATTTGACTACCAGGGAGTGAGTCATTTGGCTCACACCTGGTAGTCTTTCGACTACTTGCCACTCACTTAAATCAACATTCAGTTTCCAGGTTGCTGATCGACCTGGCGATGACGGCTCGATCTGCTTGACGATGTGCCATGACCGCAGCTTCTGGAGTTCTTTCATTATGGTCCTTGAATGGAGACCCGTCAGCCGTCGAACCTCAGCTGTCCCGATCCTCTCCACCTTCTTTTGGAAGCCCAGCGTCTTCCGAAGTACGGCGAAAACGAGTCTTAGCTGAGAACCCGACAAAGGGAGCCCCAGCAACTTTTCGAGGCCGTTGTTCGGGATCTTCGTAAACCTATTGTGAACTCGTTCCATCCGAGTCTTCCCGCCGTCGATCCGAGATGAAATCCCTTACCTTCTTGTTGCGCCAACGAGCTAGCCGTTCAACCAGCCTGCTCCACTATTCTTCTGCCTTGTTCCCTTTTGGGTTGTAATCCTTCATGAGCTGCAAGCCCCGGAGACTTGGTGTCTCCTCGTCACCCAAACGCCGAGAAAGCTCAGCCGCCACTGCTTGAATCAGTCGGCTATCGCCGCTGGCTATGATCGGCCTTGCCTCTTCCGGGTTTTCCCCTTCCAGGATGGTCAAGAAGAGTGGCACGGACTCTCCTGTTTAAGAGCAGATGACAGAGGGAATTCCCTTTCCCTCTACCTAATCAGGTGGGAAGCGTTACAAAAAACAGGATCAGCTGGCCGCGGCGGCAGTTTTTCGCAAGCGGATAAGGATCTGGCGCTTATTGTCTTGGGTCAGGCCGAGGTTGGTTGTGACGAGGTTTTTAGCCTCCTTAACTCCGATTGACGGCTGCTCCCGGAAAACAATCAGAAGCTCATTTGCAAACTGAGTATCGCGAGGCGAGGCGTGCTGAAGAAGGGCTGGGAACTGAGACTTCTTCTCCTCACAATCACCCGTGCAGTTTGAAGCTGTTTCTGCGGCGATCAGCGCCTCAAGTGGGTTGTTATCCTTCGCTGAGAGCTGCTCGCCCGCCACGATGGTCGCTTCCTAGAAACCCTGCTCAATGTGCCTCAGTGATAGGCTGGAGGTTTCCCGTAACAGGAATTCCTAAAAAGATCGAGGAGCACTCTGCACCAACCATTGGGAACATCTCCCAGGAGTCAGCTGGCTGGGCTTGACGTTCTTGAGGGTTGGGCCAGTTTTCCCGAACCTGATTCGGGACTGTGGTTTCTCGAACTCAGAGCTGATCAAATGAAAGCAGGTGGGAATAATCCATTCGTACAGCAGCGCATGCCGATCCTGGTCTCCGAGCTGCTTTTTCCAAGCGTCGAAGGCACTCCGGACAGTTGGGTTTTCAAAGTTCGTGGAAATCCTCTTGGCTAGCCGTTTCGCTGCCTCCTCGCGTTCCCGATCAGATGAGGATTCGTAGAGAATCCACGCATCTCGTATAAGTGGATTAGGCCGAGGCAACCCGAGTCGAAGCGGCGGCGAGCTGAGCTTGCTAAGCCGATCAGTCAAAGCCCGCTGAGTTGTCGCCAGGCTTTTTAAAAACCTAGCAGCAATCGCTGCCAAGTCTTTCAGGACTGGAGACGCCTTCCAGCACAAGCGAAACCTTATTTCCCGCTCGAATCTAACCGATATGTTGCTCCCATGTCTTCGTCAACGGAAGGACCTCTTGCAGAAAAGCAAACCGATGCGCTGAGGTATTGAGCAACGGCTTCGAGCACCTGACCCGATCGAGGTTTGGCTCCGTCATTCAGCCCAACATATGGCACTGTGATCGTCATCCTAACCTAAATCTAGACCAAATCCTTGTTGCGCCTGATTTCCCTGGGCTTACGAAGCGCTGCCTGTAAGGCATCGGTCTCCGGCTTCTTAGCTGGTCCTGGCATGTTTTGTGACCCTCAATTTCAGACCGACCCATCTCTAGGACGAAAAAAAAGCTGGCCTCTCTGATCCGCAGAGCGTTACCGCCCAGAGATTTAGTGCCCCCTCCCCTGTCATGCAAACCTCATCGGCTCACCCGGATACGGTAGAATTCTTGCAGCGGGGTGTGTCCTGTCGCTTCAGTCCGTCAAGATATTGGAAGTTCTCTTTCGCGGTGGTTGCCGCCGTCGCCTCAGATCCTCAGGCCGAGAGCCTATATCCCAGAGAAATGCCTTCGCGCGACGTGCCGAGAGTGTAGGAGGCGACCGAGAGGGACAGGAGAGAAAGAGTCAGCAGGGTTCGTCTCATGGAGTCTCCAAGGAGGTTGGTGTCGCGAGAGCGGTAGACCTTACCGATGCCGCCCCTTGCCGAGCGGCGAGACGATTTCGTAGGTGAGCGCTCCTTGCGGAGTGTCGCTGACCCATCCCAGAGTTTGCTGCGGGATGTCCTCACCGGTGAGGCTGGCTGCGAGCCTCTCGATGACGTTGGTCACCGCCATGTCGAGGCGAATCGGGGTCTCGAGCGGGCGGGCGAACAGTGAAAGCATCTGTGGAATGGCAGCGGGGTCCCACAGATTTGTCGTGCTCCAGGTTCCGTCACTCTTTGGGCAGCGGACGGTACCCTCGATGACCTTGGTGGGCATGTCTACGAGACGGTACCTCAGCAGATCGGAGGCTCTACCCGACGCGTCGCCGGCGCCGATCTGCAGTGATGCTCTGAGCTCGAACGCCAGAGGCTGGAATGCGTTCTCGTCGGGAATCCACTCGCAGTCGACTGCGGTGCCGAATGCGAGATCCTTGAGCTCCGTGAGAGCTAGCGTGTTTTCTTGTCGTAAGACGGTTCCACCCGCCATGGGAAACCAGAGCCCGATACGGTATTCACCGCTGTACTCGAAGACGGTCAACCCGTCGCCGCCGTTCCGGGACAAACGCTGGCGGTTGTACTGCGTCTCGATCCTGCCGCTGAAGGAGACGTAACGAAGACCCGGGGCCGAATCGCTCCCGATCGCGGCGCAATCCTCAGGGCAGCTGATCGGGTTCTCGTTGTCCGCACAGGTCCCATCGCCGCAGCTCTGGTCGGCTACTCCGCAAGCGGTCAGCAAGAGCAGGATCAGCAGAGCCGACGCGAGCAATCGGGTTTCGGCCGTCTTCATCATCTTCGGCGTGTGTTGAATCATCACTGCGCGCAGCATCCAATGCCCGATCGGAGGGAGAGGCGTCGATATGCTAGTCTCAGCAGTCTAGCACGGCTCAGCCAGGGCTCAAAACCGATTCCACAGACTATGCGGACGGTGCCTTGCGTAGCCGCCCGCAGGTGAACCCGGGGACTTTCAGGGAAGAGAAGCTGTGCCAGTCAGTGTGCCACCTTAGCGACCGCTATTGGTGCTGAATCACAGAAATAGTTGAAATAATTGGCAAGAATCTAGGGAGTGAAAGTCCTTCAGCAACAGCGGGATTGGACTCAACTTATGGTTTTTCAATGGCTTAGGGTGCATCTCTAGAAGCGATCTGTTAACCGGAGGGTTGTAGGTTCGAGTCCTACCTGAGGAGCCAAACTCAGACTTCGAACTCCTCTTGGAAGGTTCTTGGTATCGCACAGAGTGGGGACCCATCTAGTCGTCCAACAGAAGCGTCTGAACGTGTCTTAGAGGCAAAGCAGGCGTTGCAGGAGGTCGAAGACGACGAAACCCGAAATGTGGTTCAGGAATCCTTACACCGCTGCGAAACTGAGCTGACGAAGATCAAGAATCTATTGGACAATACAACCAAAGCGCGTGAAGACGCAGACAGAATTCTGCTTCAAAGAGAAAAGACATTCGCTGCTGCCGAAGTCTTTGAGTTTCTAAGAAGCGGGAGGTATCGGTTATCCCCTGAGGCCCTGGCGGATGCTGTTGCGGGTCTTCCCTTTACAGGCTGGCGGCAATCTATAAAAAGATGGAGGAAGCTAAATAGACACCCCAGGCGGGTGCACATGAACTACCAGCTGTTTAGATTCTGTGACTACATCAACAATATGGTGATCGAAAAAACTGTGAGCGCCGACGAGGCTGTCGCGATTGTACTCAGACGTTTTGCATCGGAAAAAGAGAAGGAGCTATTACGGGATTTGGAAAAGGTCTCTTTCAGAATCTTTGGACTATGTAGGCGTGATTCCAGAACCAAAGTGGGGGCCTATGTCCGACTAGGCTGGGATGTTGCAGAAGAGAAGGATGCTGCTGACGCAGTGCAAGAAAGGATTCGGGCGCTCGGGGAAGAATTGGAGTTTGGAACCGAGTGGGCAGTTGAGCATAACAATGACGCAAACTGCTACGAGGGTTGGGAAGATAACTTGAGGTACCTACTCATGCGGTATGAGGAGCACCTTGCCCGAGAAGCGTGTATCCACATCAAAAGCGAAGAATGGATAAGAATCTGGGAAGCGTCCCCTTCAACAACAATCGAACACATCCATCCAAGGTCGTTAGGCAAAGAGGAGCGGACCAAAGATGGCATATTCGTGCACCGGCTGGGCAATCTGATGCTCCTGCCCCCTGGCATCAATAGATCACTTGGTAATAAATGTCCTGCCGATAAGTTAACTGCGTATAGTACATGTGGGTTGCTCCAAGCCGGAGATGTTGTCGACTATTTCAAGGAAAAGGACGTCTGGGATCGCAGCACTATAAGTTCGCGAGAGAAGAAGATACTCGAGTGGGTTAAGGAAGAATGGGGTAGCAATTGAAATGTAATAGTCCAGATCTTGGCCCTACAAACAGTTTCAGAGTAGATCCCTCTGATCGGTCACCTTCTTTGCTCCTGCGACAAGAACCAGGTCCCCGTCTCCATCGTAGTTGGGTAGGCCTCGGGTTGACAGGGCGGGCTAGTGATCATCCTGCCTAGACCGTTCAACCGCCGGCCGGACATCGGCCGGTCGCTACCGAAGACCCAATGCTTTCGCACGCTAGACACTCCAGGGCTCCCGATAATCCTTGGTTAGCAGGCGGTTGGCTTCAGGATCATTCCTGACGGTCTCGGTCTCGGGATCGAATTCGAGAACACGTCGCACTCGAAAGGCGACCTCTCCCAAATGCACAAGGGCGCACGACATGTGGGCCTGCAGGGCCGGCGCGTTGGGCTGCCGTCGGGTTCGCACGCTCTCGAAGAAACCGGCCAGGTGATGCTTCAGCTGGCGGCTCCACCAGGACCTGTTGCCGATTCTTCGGCTGAACCTCATCCCCGGCCCCAGCTCCTCCCTGGGTCCCAGGTAGACCTGGAAGAAGCCACGGCGGGAGAAGACCATGAATCCCTCCGTGCCGTAGAAGATGTTTCCACTGTCCACGCCGTAGTGTCCGTAGGGTGTCCAGCCCCGGTCCTCGTACAGAAGCACCTTGCCTTCCTGGAACTCGTAGGACACCGTCATGTTGTCGGGGAACTCGCGTTCTCCCGGGTCCTCGATGTCGCTTCCGTGGGCCGTGATCCGGATTGGGTGGCCCCGGGGGCTCAGGCCGAAGTGGGCCATGTCCAGGTCATGGATGCCATCCCCTCCGATATCGCCGTTCCCGTAGTCTCGATACCCGACCCACGTGTTCTTGAATCGATTGATGTTGAAGGGGCGACTGGGAGCCGGACCCAGCCAGAAGTCGTAGTCGACTCCAGGAGGTTCAGGAGTGTCCGGAACGGCTGCCGGGTGTGCAGAACGTTGCTGGTTCCAGGCCTTGGACATCTTTATCTTACCCAGGATCCCGGAATCCAATACCTGGCGAGCCCTGGCCGTAACGTCTGTGGAGCGCATCAGGGTGCCATGCTGGACGATACGCCCGGTCTTCCGGGCAGTCTCCACCAGAATCCGACCCTCGCGAAAAACATGGGTGGCCGGCTTCTCCACGTAGACATCCTTCCCCGCCTCGAGGGCCCGGACGGCGATGGGGATGTGCCAATGGTTGGGCGTCGCCACGATGAGGGCGTCGACGGAGGGATCATCCAGGACATGCCGAAAGTCCTTCACCATCCCTGGGCTCTTCCCGGTGCGCTGACGTACCTTCTCCGCCTCCCGCTCCCTGAAATCCTGGTTCACGTCGCAAACCGCGGCGCAAACGGCGTCGGGCGCTTCCAGAAGGCCGTTCACATGGTGGCGCCCCATGCCCCCGACCCCGATAACTGCCACCGAAACCTGGTCATTCGCCGACACTCGACGGGCGCTGGCCCAGGGCCGGACTCCGGCCGCGGTGGCGACAACGGAACTCGAGATGAAATGACGTCGAGACAGGGTTTTCATGCTCTTTCTCCTTACGGGCCTCTGAGGTGTCGCAGAAGATTTGACGTTCGTCAGCCGAAACCGCGCCGGAAGGTCCTCTGCGATCCCTCGAACGTAGACTTCAACTCGTCGTTGACGGTATCTTCCATAGTAGCCTGAACTACTCACAACTTAAGAAGCAAGTCCCATCGACGGTCTGGACCGGCCTGGTCATGATTCCACCCATCTTCGATAGGATCATGATCTTCTACCTCCTGCCGCTCGAACGAGCATCATTCCTGCCTCAGATCAGTGGATTCCTTCTCTACACGACTCCCGCTCAGTGTGACGCTAGTAGCGATCGCACGTATGCACGGACAGATTGCACTGATTCCCACACCCGTGATGAGCCTCGGTCATTTGTCATTTGTCATCTGACCCCGCACACGGCCAGAACGGCCCATCCTCTTCGTAGTTCCTCGCATACTTCTCGACCATATCCCGGTCGAGCTCGATCCCCATTCCAGGCCGGTCGGGAACGACGATGTCGCCACCTTCGAACACGAGCAGATCGGCCGGCACGATGTCACCATCAGTCAGCTGATGCATCACCTGATGCCCTGGGGTCTGATTCGGAATCGTGGCGAAGACCTGCAGAGCTGTCAGCGTGCTGATGCCTGTCTCACCCATCACACCGTGTCGACAGACAGGTAGACCACCGGCGTTCGCGACGGATGCCAGCCTCTTCATGCCCAGTACGCCGCCCGTCTCGTGGAGTCCGGCAACGATTACGTCTGCCGCGCCCTTTTGGACTACCTGCATCGCTTCTTTGTCCGTAAAGCATCCCTGGTCGACGGCGATCGGCATCGGCACCGACTCCCGCACACGCGCCAGCCCGTCCAGATCCTGCCAGTCGACCGGCTGTTCCGCAAAGTCGATGTCGTATTCCGCCAGCGCGTTCAGCTCCTGGATGGCCTCTCCGACTTGCCAGGCCATGTTCGCGTCGATGCGGAAGCGCACATCATAGCCGACCCGCTCGCGGATTGCCTTTATGCACGCGACGTCTCTTTCGCTCTTTCGCGCCCCCGGCCAACCTTGAGATAGAGAACGGAGAAACCGTTGCCGACGAGGTCTGCCGCGTGTTCAGCGAGCTTCTCCGGATCGTCGCCCTGGAGAAACCCGAAGTGGTTGATCCGATCCCGGCAAGCGCCTCCAAGTAGCTTGTGGATCGGAAGACCTGCCGCCTTGCCCGCGATGTCCCACAACGCCGTCTCCACTCCCGCAAGCGCCTGGTGAGCGCACCGACGCATGTCGTCCCACTTCGCGTATCGGTAGAACCGATGGAGAAAGGACTCGATCTGAAACGGGTGTTCGCCTTCGAGCACGCGGGCCGCCGCCTTGACTACGCCGACGATCGCTTCGACGGACCGGTCGCCGCAGGCTTCACCGATCCCGGTGATCCCCTCGTCCGTCTCGACTTCAACGAGAACGGCGTTGATCCCTTCCGTAACGCCCTGGCTGTAGTAGTACGACTCCCGGAACGGAATCGACAGCGGCGTCGCCTTTACCTGCGTGACTCTCATCTTCGGGCTCACCGCGGGCTCTGCCCGCCTTTGTGCACTGCGGCTACGAAACTCGCCCTCGGGCTGAGCCCGAGGGCGCTACCCGACGAATCTACCGCTCGCTTGCCCATTGTAGGCTGTTGCTCCGTAAGGGTCTCACTCGACCAGACCTTCGAGAGTCGCCGTCTCGAGGAATCCAAGCTGCACCGGGATCTCGACTTTCAGTCTGCCGTTCCCACCCCAAGCCTCTAGTATTTCCAATATAGGTTCCCTTGCAGCTCGGAGACCCGCGGTGATCGGCCAGACCATCTCTCACTACAAGATCACTGACAAGCTCGGGGAAGGCGGCCTGGGAGTGGAAGGGAACAGAAAGGGTTTGGGTCCATACCTGCACCCTTGATCATCCAAGCGCACTTCAGAACTACAAAGGACGAGGTATGGAAGTCTACCGAGTCGAGACTGCCAGCAAGGCGCTGGGGCGGACCACCACAAGCGGCACCTCTGAGCTTTGACACACAGACGTTACACTCTAGCTTGGGTCACATCTTCGTTTTTCCTGGTCCGGCGGCATAGGATTGTTCAGTAATTGTTCAGTTGGCTGCAGCGAACGCCCGGCCTCATGCTGGGTCAGTTTTGGCTCCGCCGACTGTTCTGGGTGACCGGCTGAGACTCGCCGCTTCTGTCGGGCTGATCTCCCCTCACCGGTTCGACATCGGGGACCTTGGCAAGAACTTGCTCGAAAACCGCTCGGTCGCCTCGAGCGGCGCGCTCCTCCAAATACTCCAAGGTGAGGAGGGCTGCTATCTTCTCAGCAACCGCCGAGGTGATGATCTGGTTCATCGAAACGTCGCGCCGGGATGGCCATCGAGTGCGAATGAAGAGACGTCGTCACCTTCGTGATCAGGGCTCATTCCGAGTCCCCGGAGCACTGCTGCGAAAGCGCCCGACCAGTCTTCCCACCTTGGACTTGGATTCGCGGAACTGCCTCCACCATTCCTCCAACTGTTGCAGGGAGGGAAGATCCGGACTCTTGACCAGGAGGTGGCGCAGATGGGAACTGAAGCTGCTGCCACTCTGAAAGATGCGCTGCCTGTGGCCCGGGTAGAAGATGAAGTCCATGGCCCCCCCCTGCATTCCACAGGCGATGGCACCAGTAGTATCTTGATCCAGGAGAATCACCGAGCGCCACCCACCAGGTGAGGCGTGTGAGACCAGCACGGGATGGTGCCAGGTCCCTACGATCCGGCCTTCGCCCCGCGGACAATGCGGGATCCTTCCACCGGGACGGAAATAGGCTTGTGAGCTGGTCACGTAAGCGTTGAGGTGGCTGGCACCTCGATCCTTCCAGAGTACCAGCTCCCCTCCACCATCCCAGAACCAGTAGGATTTGTTGCTGTTCACAGAGGTATAGCAAGCGAAGAAATGACCATATTCCTCGATCTGCGTCCCTGTGGAATTGGTGGCGGTAAAAACCATGTCCCAATAGACGGAGCCGGCTTCTACCTGAGCCGGAAGGAGATAGTCCTGGCTAAAGTAGAAGCCATCCGTCTCGAAGTCGATGCCCAGGTAACCCTGTCTTAGCCTCTCCGCGTCAACTCTGGGGTTGCCCCAGTGGCGGGGTCGAAAGGACTGCCAATAGGCTGGATTGTCCAGTCCACGAGCCTCGAAGTCGAAAGGATGCCCTTTCCACCAGTGCCACTCCCTGTAGTCCCAGGCGCTGCGTCCGCCTGGATAGACCCAGTCCAGATCAGGCTCCTCGAAGGTTGTCAGCTTCTGGACCCCGCGCGAGCTGAAGGCGATGTTCAGTACCGGAGCTCCATCCTCAGAGTTCAGTGTGACCGGATAGAGGGTCGACACCTCGTCGGTGGGAATGTCCTGATAGGACATTACATGCCCAGGTGCTGCCCGCCAACCCAGGGCGAGCACCAGAAGGAGTGTCGCTCTCCCGCTCTTCGACATAAGACCCGGACAATAGCACCGAGAGGGGGAAGCAATCAATGAGACGGGAAGTGCTCGACGATCGGACGATCGTACGCAAGCGCTACGTGGCAGAGGACAGTTGATCTGTGATCCGGACGTTCGCAGACAGATACACACGGGAATTGTTCGCGACCGGCCCGGACTACTGGGACGGGCTCCTGAGATAGATCGCATAGAGCCGGGGGTCGGCATCCTTTCCTTCTCGGCGCAAGTGTACGCGAAAGCGGACCGTCAACTTTCAGCATGCACCCACAACCCTCTCGTGGACGCCGAAAAGCCGTACTTCAACAGATGAGTGGCGTGGAATCGAAGATAACTAAAGGTTCATGAGGTACTTGCAGCTATCATCGAGGCCAGGATAGAAGGGCATTACAAGGAGATTCAGGCACCATTAGGAAGTAGAAAGGACGAGGATAGTTCAGTAAAACCGATGGATTGGGGGATCAGTATGAGGCCGCATTTGCAAACGCCCAGCCGGTCCCTCTGATTAATCTTGTCTTATGGTGGGAAGGCAGTCTCCGGAGTAGGAAGGATTGTCAGACCTGTGCCGTGTTCTTCACCTGTACGGGCTAGGATGTCCCTCCCCACCAGAGGTATTGGCCTGTTTCGTTACCGGAGAGAGGTCAGGAAAACCCCGCCTGCGATGTGCCTTGTGGTGGCAATCGCTTTGTTCTCTATCAATCTGATGACGGCATCAAGTGGCAGGATGGCATTATCGTCAGCGGGAATACTAAATACGCTGACGGATACAGTAGCAACTGCATCATTAACCAGTACAATGACGATATACTGAACGAATTAATGGTCGAATACAGTATCAACTACGAGGGTAAAGTCACCAACGAATACGTGTTCTTTATCAAGCCGGAACCAGAAAAGTAATCTAGGCAATACCCGCGGGGGAGGGGGCCGGGTTGCCCCTGGGTGGCTCTAGATGGAACTAGTTGAGCTGTTGGGCTCTTAGGCTCTACCGCTCTTGACCCTGTAACTCATCCATATACCTTAAAGGATAGTCAACCTTCACAACGAGGAGAACGAGTCATGAGAGAGGCTAAGCTCTTTGTTTTTGTTTTGTTGGCCGTTGGTGCTGTGGGAAGTTTTTCTTGTTCCCCGAGTGTGGAGAAACAGGTTTCTCCAGCTATTGAGGTGGGAGTAGGGACTCATCTTTTTGTGGATGACTATCTGATTCAGGATACGGAGAAAGTGTGGCGCACTCTGAATCGACCGGGGAAGCATCGGGACAACCCGGTGATGAAACCGGATCGTCCGTGGGAAGGGAACCAGGATCTATCGAGTGTGGGTGATCGGGAGATCCGACTTAAGTTTATCCTAGGCAACGCCAAGCTCTATTCGTTCAAGCTGGAGTGACTCTCTTTGCGTAGGAGCTGACCATAGGGCAACCAGAGAATCTCTTCCTGGGCACCACGAACACCCCAGGGTATGGCACCAGAAGAGCCCCCAGAAGCTTCGTGTTCCACGTGTGGGGCGACCTTTTAAATCATGCCCAGAATTATGCCCGCAAGGAGCTGTGGTGGGGTGACTCCAGCTGACTCAGGCTGCTTTTACGTTCGATCAATGCGAATCTCTCTTAATCTTCGCGGGTTTCCGTCAATATCCAGGGTGATTCGTTTAGCTTTATTGAGCTTCGTAACTGGACGAAAAGTGCACGAGGAATCTGGTGGGCGCCGCACCGACCAGGCTGACACTGGTCGTCAGTTCTCCGATACGAGCTCTCAGTAAGGAATTGAGCCTTGTTCGGTCTAATCATCGACTTAGCTTCCACTCTGAGTCGTCTGGGAGTGGGTTTCGGAGTTTCCACGTAATAGTGATTGGTCGTTCACCCTTCCAGGAGTGGAAATCAAGACTCTTCCACAATACCTGAATGGTGCAGCCCGATTTCCCAGCTTCCTGGTCTGGCGGACGAATAGGTGGATCTGATCACCAGACTCCTGGTGATTCCTTAGAAGTTGGCCATGCTTTGAATCTTGGCGAGTCTGGTTCTGACTCTGCCATACGAAGGTATCTCGCGACTCAAAATGATCCTTGTATCGGTGGTCGGCCTGCATGTCCTGTTTCTCAAGGGTCACCAGAAGGAAGACGTGGCCAGGGACGGGCGTGGGCCGTATTCCAGTCGATGAGTGGTGGGGGTGCTGTCAAGTTAATGTTCGCCAAGCGATTCGGAGCCGGAATACACCCCAGCCTTGCTCCTCCTCAGCGGACGCACGTCGCCTCCCTCCAATAGGCAAAAGCTTTGTCGCGAAGCAGGCGATGATGAATTGCCTTGAGATAGTTCCTCCCCACCCGGAATAGATTCTGAACAGGACCGTGGACAGAAAGGAATCGTTGAGCCTGACCTGCCGATTTGAATCGTCGCATCTGCCGCTCCTGTTGCCGCGTGGGCTGATGAGAAGACTCGGCTCGGTTATTCTCGTATTGACCGGTTCGGTGAGTCACGGAGGGGAAGACCTCACGATGGGCAGCGTGATAGCTTCGAAGCTTGTCTGTAACCAGCTGCCATGGTGGCTTCCCTGGGTGCTTC
>CAUZIZ010000061.1:0-29904 GCA_963579905.1 Acidobacteria bacterium UBA6911
TTTTGTTAGAGTTGTTTGGTCGACTTATTCTAGCAACCGGACCTGACAAAAAAGGAGCTTCACAATCTTCTCTTTCTCTTTTATTTCCAGTCATTTACAATCGGATGGACGAGAACTAGTTATAGTTATGGGAGTTGATACGAATGACCGAGAATGATGTTTCTTCCGAACTCGTAAACCCCTTCACCCTCAAGAACGACGATGGATTCTTCTGGGCCAAAGGCAACCTGCACTCTCACACCACCAACTCGGATGGGAAACCCTCGCCGCAGGAGCGCGTCGACGGATACGGCGCGCAGGGATACGACTTCCTTTGCCTCTCGGACCACTACAGAATCACCCGCACCGATACCGTTGCACCCGATGGATTGCTCCTGATCCAGGGGGCAGAGCTGCATCCGGACAATCCATTCGGTGGCCAACGTCACCACTTTCTCTGCCTCAACCTTCGGGAAGACATCGACTCCGTCAACATGTCGCCGCAGCATGTGATCGATGAGGTGCGGCGTCAGGGGGGCTGCGTCTGGTTGGCCCACCCTTTCTGGAGCTCAATCAACGTGATACGGGATGTCCTGCCGCTAAGGGGTTTTGCCGGCGTTGAAGTCTTCAACACCACCTGTCGCTGTCAGGGACGCGGCGAGTCCAGTACTCACTGGAACGACTGGATGGAGCAGGAAGACAGGCTCTACCCCGCCCTGGCCAACGACGACTCACATGCCTTGGAGCGGGACCAGAAAGACACCTACCAGGGCTGGACCATGGCTCGGGTCAAAGAGCGCAGCGCGCAGTCCATAGTCGACGCCTTGGTCAAAGGCGCCACTTATAGCACTACCGGCCCCCAGATTCACGACATCAGTCTGCGCCGGGTGGACCGTCCCGAAGGCGACCAGCAGCTGGTCGAGGCCACGATTTCCTGCTCAGAAGCCCAGCGGATTCTTGCCGTCAGCGACACCTTCGGTAAGGAGTTCCGGATACCCGGAGAGACCTTCGAAAAGGCAACCTTCACGATACACCCAATATCCCGGTGGGTCCGCTTCGAGATCCACGCCCCGGACGGCTCCAAGGCCTGGTCGAATCCCTTCGATTTGAGGTGAAGTTGGGTTGGCTGTCCGCAATTAACTACCAGTCAGGAACCCGCGAGACACTTCGAAGTTCTCATGTTCGGTGTTCTGCGGTTTGTGATTTAGCCTTTTTCCTTGCTTTGTAGGAAGGCAACCGTGGAAATGCCGAACAGGAGAATTTCGAAGTGAAGACTCTCGACCTGAAGGATTGGGAAGTACTGGCCCCAATCCTCAGCCAATGAACTGCAGGGAGTAGAGTTTCACATCCCGTACAACCAAGCGAAGCTTGACCTTCCTTCCCGCGATTTCACCCACTTCATCCTTGCCCTTCCAGGAAACCACATGCCGGACACTGTTGCCGTTGAGGCGATCCGACTCCTCCAAGGTGAACCCGGAAATCGGTTTGCCGGACTCGTCCAGGATCTCCGTTCGGATATACCCTCCACCACCCGTCTTGGCGTTGTAGCGCAGCTTCGAACCACCGAAGGTGAGTAGCGGCGTTGTGAGCTCGCCGCCGGCATAGTCAATGTCCGCGGAAACAAAGCCGTCCAGACGGAAGATGGCCCGCGCTGTGATACAAGTCCAATCCACCGACTTGTCCCGGCTCATATGCTCACTGGGAAGTCCGTTGTAGTAGAAAAAGAGCTGATCGCCGTTTTCCACCAGTCCGGCTCCGTAGATCTGACCTTCGAATCCTGAACCTGGGGTCCCCAGCGAGACCAGAGGCTGCCGGAAGGGCCGCTGCCACTGGATCCCATCCCGGGAGTGAGCGAACTGGATTTCCAGGGCATCCGCAGCTCCGGGATCCTCTCGACCAAAATCGTCGGGACGCCTCGAATACCACATGCTGGGAAAGGCGACATAGGCGTCTGCGGCGGGATAGTTGTAGCCATAGAATGTATAGACCTGCATCCCATCCGGGTCGTGCTTGTCCGGCTTCAGGACGACCGGGAGCTCATCGATCAGTCCTCCCAAACTCACTCCCGACTCTTGCATTTGTTCTCGGTGAGGACTCGGTTCCAGATCGAATCTCTTGGCGAGCTTGTATTTTCTAGCGGTGGTCCGAGAATAGACCCTGACCCGTGATTCAGGCAGGTAGGCACGTGGATAGATCGTCCAGCGTTCGATGGATTCGTCCCAGAGAACCGAGGTAGGCGCTCCAACGTAGTATGGCATCACGGGTTCGGATTCACGCTTCCAACGCACGCCGTCATGGGAGTAGAGAAGATAGACCGCGGAGGGGTCGGCTCCCTTGGAAGCGGGCCACTGCACCTCCGATGTGGTGGACCGACTCCCCGTGATCTGATCCCGTTCTCCTGGCGCTCTGCCCACCCGACTGTAGAGCTTATAGCGCTTCTCGGGCGTGTCGAAGGGGTCGATGAAAGGGCTTCCGAAGGCATCAATCGCTACGATATTCGTCTGCCGGATTCCCTGGTACTCGATCAAACCCAGATCGGGTTTGATCCAACGAACGCCATCGCTGGAAACGGCCAGACAGAGATAACGGACCTGGTAGGAGCGATCGAAGCTGTTGTAGTACATTCGGTAAATCTCACCGTCTTTCAGGACGTGGGCATAGCCGCCAACCCTTCCCTGTTCCCAGGGCCGGTCCTTGAGAATGAGATTCTCCCGAGGCTGTTCCGGCGGGTTGAAAACCAGCCGCAAACCCTGACTGGACTCGATCAGACGTCGATCCAAAAAGAGATGTTTGTCTACACCGAGCCGCAGCGGCTCGCTTTGCGCTCCGAGGAGCGAAAGGCCTAATCCAGCCAGACTGAACGCTAGCAAATACTTCCGAAGCTTCATTTGGACAAATCTCCTGGTAAACGTGGTCTATTCCCGGCGCAATTCCAGGGCCTTGATCTTGGAGGCCAGGGTAGTCGGCTTAATCCCCAAGAAGTTGGCGGCGCCGGCTGGGCCGGAAATCTTCCAGTAGGTCGACTCGAGGGCGTAGCGAAGATTCTCGCGTTCCCGACGTTTAAGCTCATCGTAGTTCAGAATCTGTTCGCTGGATTCTGCGAATATCTTTTCGGCAGAGACAGCCTTCTCCCGTTCCGACCCTCCTTCTTTCAGATCGAATTCTAGATTCCCCGATTGTGCTGTGATGACAGCTCTTTCGAGGAGATTCTGCAGTTCTCGAACGTTACCTGGCCACTCATATCGCTGCAGGACCTCGATATGGCGACGCAGGAGTTTAGGCTGGGCGACACCCAGTCGCGAACAAATCCGCTCCAGAAGATGAGCTGCCAGAACGGGGAGGTCCTCGAGTCTCTCCCGTACTGGTGCAACTTCAATCGGAAATACAGTCAGTCGGTAGTACAGATCGTGTCGAAAACGCCCAGCCTCGATCTCCTGTTTTAGATCGCGGTTGCTGGCCGCGATGATTCGTACGTCGACTGTGCGCGTGCGCTCATCGCCAAGACGTTCGAAGGTGCCCTCCTGCAGGACACGCAGAAACTTTCCTTGCAATTCAAGAGGTATTTCGCCAACTTCGTCGAGGAAGAGCGTACCTCCATCAGCCAGCTCAAAACGCCCCAGTCGATCCCGGATTGCTCCGGTAAATGCTCCCTTGGTGTGACCGAAGAATTCGCTTTCGAAAAGCTCACGGGGGACGGAAGCACAGTTGACCGTGATCAAGGGACGGTCGCGCCTGCTGCTACACTCGTAAATCGCTCTAACAACCAGCTCTTTACCGGCACCTGACTCACCACAGATCAACATACTCGTGTCGGCTGGCCCAACCAGCCCCGACCTGATCCAGAACCTTTCGCAGCTCACGGCTTTGGCCGACAATCTCACCGAAGCCATGGGCGATCTTGACTTCCTCCCGAAGATACTCGTTCTCGAGCTTCAACTGACCCTGCAGGCGTTCGATCTCTTCGAACGCCCGAGCGTTGGCGATCGCCGTCGCTGCGTGATCCGCGAAAAGGCGCAGCCAAGCTGCCTTTTTTATCCCCAAATGCTCTCGGGTAAACACTCCAAGGACACCCAGGATCTCGCCCCTAAACTGGAGGGGATGACCGACGAATGTGCGGATGCCCTCTCGACGCATCCAATCATCCCGTCCAATCTATTCCTTATCAGCCGTGGTGTACAAGCGATGTTCGGAACGCCCAGTGGCGCCGATGCGACCGATGATTCAAACGTTCAAGGGGAAGCGCTGAAAATCACCGTCCATCCGGTGCCAGGCCTCTCCACTGGCTTTGCTCTTGGGCTTTGCCACGCTTGCAACCAGATGCAGACACTGCGTCTGATCCGGACACTCAGTCCTCAGCGAACAGCGTTCACAGATGTCCCCAGGGGCGGTGAGCCAGATGCGAGCCAAGGTGCATGACGCTTTCTCGACCAGCCCACTGACGATCATTTTCAAGACAGTCACTACGTCGTGTGCCTCTGCCACCGCCAGGGAAATCGATTGGAGCAGCTCCAGGTCAATTGAACCCTCTACCATCTGGCTTGCACTGCCGTGAGCTTGCCCCTCGCCCAGGGACCCCTCTTCTTGAAGCATCTCATCTCAATACTAACGATATTTCGTGCTTAATTACGACATATCGTTAATCTTACGAAAAGCCGCTTCCACGAGAAAGGGAAAGAACACACCCACAAGTCCAATTCAAACAGTAACTTGACGGAATCTAATCCGGTTTGACTCCTAACCTGCTCAGGCAGCCAGTCATCATGCGCAATCGAGAGATCGAAACCAATGCGAGCGCATCAAGATCAATTCAACCAAGGAGAAGCCCCATGTCGAAAACAGTCAATCAAGAGCAGCGCCAGACAACGCACCGATCCGTCAACATCGATGGACTGGACATCTTCTATCGTGACGCCGGCTCGGCAGCGGCACCAACCATCCTGCTGCTGCACGGATTTCTGACCTCATCTCATATGTTTCGCAACCTGATTCCGAAGTTGGCCGATCGATTCCATCTGGTCGCTCCAGACTATCCCGGCTACGGAGCAAGTGCGATTCCAGGTCTGGACGAGTTTGAGTATTCGTTCGAAAACCTTGCCCGAGTCGTCGAGAGGTTCTTGGAGAGGCTCCAGATCGACCGCTACAGTATCTACTTGATGGATTACGGCGCTCCCGTGGGGTATCGCGTGGCGGCAAGCCATCCGGAACGCGTGGAATCACTGATCATCCAGAACGGCAACGCCTATGAGGAGGGACTCCAGGAGTTCTGGAACCCGATCAGAATGTACTGGAAGGAAAAGACCGAGCAGAATGCACAGGTTCTCCGGGACTCGTTACTGACGATCGAGGCCACGAAGTGGCAGCACACACACGGCGTCCGCAACGTCGAGACGATCGCTCCGGACAACTGGTTCAACGACCAGTTCCTGTTGGATCGCCCCGGCAACCAGGACGTCCAGATCGAGCTTTTCTACAGCTACGGAACCAACCCGCCGCTCTATCCCGAGTGGCAGGCCTACTTCCGACGCTACCAGCCACCGACACTGATTGCCTGGGGCAAGAACGACTACATCTTCCCCGGTGAGGGCGCCGAACCCTACAAGCGCGATCTCCAGAGTATTGATTTCCACCTGCTCGACACTGGTCACTTCGCCTTGGAGGAGGACGGAGAAGTCCTCGCCAATCTGATGCGCAGTTTTCTGGACCGTAACCTGGTAGGAACAGAAAGAGAAGCCGCCGTCGTTGGGTGAGCGAATACCCAATTCCAGATCTGCCCTTCAAGACGGGCCGTCGATCCCGGAATCGGCGGCCCATTACTCGATTGCGAGAATACCAAGGAGGCAAGTCATGACCAGCCCCACTAGCAACATCGCTTTCATTCCCTCTGTCAAAGCCGCCCAGGAGGTGAGAGGGTCCCGCTCTGCCTACGCCAAGGTAGAAGAGCGGGACAGTTGGAACAGTGTGGTCACACCGATGCTAGAAGATTTCATCGCAGAGCGAGATTCCTTCTACCTGGGCACCACAAACGCCGACGGTCAACCCTATATCCAACACCGGGGCGGTCCCAAAGGCTTTCTTCGGGTGCTGGATCAGCACACGCTGGCCATGGCTGACTATGCTGGCAACGCCCAATACATCTCGTTGGGCAACCTCGCTGAGAACGACAAGGCATTCATCTTCTTGACCGACTATCCCAATCGCCAACGGATCAAAATCTGGGGGACGGCTAGATTCGTGGAAGATGACCCGACCCTGCTGCAGCAGGCTGCTGATATCGATTACAAGGCGCGGCCCCAGCGAGTCCTACTCTTCGACGTAAAGGCCTGGGACGTCAATTGTCCGCAGCACATCCGTCAACGGTTCACGGTCGAGGAGATGGAGCCGGTGGCCCAGAAACTTCAGGACAGGATCGCTGACCTAGAGCGAGAGAATGCAGAGCTGACGCTACAGCTTCGTGGTCGTACGAACGGAGCAACTGTGAGCGAACCCTCTATTACGGCGCACGATCGGGAGCCGCTGGCGACTCTGGAAGAGCGATAACAGTGCTCGAATCCACAGCTTTGATGATAAGCCGCGACATGCGAGCCAGGATTTCCCGGGGCGAGCGATCCTTGGGATCGGCGCCGATTGCGAAAGCGGCGATGACGATAGGCCGGTTCGGTAATTCTACGATTCCAACATCGGCGGCGATCCGCCTACTGCCGCCGTACTTGTTTGCTACGCGAACGCCACTCCGAACGTATTTGGCGATCGTCTGCTTGTGGAGCGAGGCCCGCATCAGGTCGAGCATCTCGACCGTCTTTGAGCTGCTGGCGAGCTCTCCTCGGTAGAGCCTTTCCAGCAGGATTCCCATATCGCGCGGTCCGTAGACGTTGTTCTCTAGTGAATCGGAATACGCCAAACCCTGGTCGTCGAACTTCCCTGCGCGCATTCGCTCCAGTTAGCGCAGGTCGTTCCGGTGGGAAATCGGAGCACCCATCATCCCCACGACGGCGTAGTGCCAACGGCCTATTCCCATCGACACACGCGTGCTCTTGAATCCTTCCGTCTCCAGAAATTGGTTGACCGGACCCAAACCGACCGTGCGTATCAAGAGATCGGTCGCCATGTTGTCACTCCGAACCATCATCAGCCTGCAGTACTCGCGCAACGATAACTCGACGGCGCCCTCGCGCTTCTTCAGCACGCCGCTGCCGTGTGTTGAAATGTCGTCTGGCAGGCGCCGCCTGTGGTGAAGCTGCAAGCGGCCCGCCGCGGCTTGTCGATAGAGCTCGATCATGACCAGCAGCTTGAACACGCTGGCCAGCGGAAAACGTTGGTCCGGGTTCCAGGAATACTCGATTCCACTGCTGAGGTCCTTGGCATAGAAACCGAGACGACCGCGGAATTGCTTGGCTAGCCGATCCAAGTCGTCCTTCGGGAAATGGATTTTCGAGCGGGCTGGAACCTTTGGTTCCTGCCTGCTCGCCGTCGTAGCCTCGCCGGGGGCTGCCAAAGAGATCAGCACGCCAAGGATGGCGTTGATCTGATCTTCTTTGAAGTCCTCATGCGAACCCGCGAGAAGCTGAGTCTATCTGCCGCGTCCTGTTGACTGGGACGAACCAATCAGTAGGTGCGTGAAGGTTAGCTTCGCCGGGGAATCGCCGTGAGTCAAGTTCACCTCGTGTCAATGGCTGAAACTGCTGGATGCCAACTCTTTCCCGAATGATCCAGCTCGCAGCAGTCGCTTCGTCTGGACATCTGACCGTTCTCGGAGCCCGCTGAAGCGGGCTCCTGGATAGGGTTGGCTGCGGTTAAAACCTTCTGTCCAGGCGATGAGCTCAGAAGTAGGAAAAAATTCCTTCTCGAATAGGTCCAGGGCCTCCTTGGGGGCGGGACTAAGCTGAAACTTCGGAAGTCGAAGGCACAAGATACAAGACACAAACAAGCTCCAACTCACCAGCATCAAGTTCCAAACGATCGCCCACCGTCACGTTCGGCGATCCGCCAGAGCCGCGAACGACTTGAGCCGTTAGCAACATGAGGCCAAGTTCCGAGGAGAGAGAGCTGGACAACTCTTCCCCACGCAGTGACACAAGATATCGCCTATCCTCGACCGAAGTTTCGCTCTCGAATGGGGCAGCGTAGCGGGGGTGGAACTGACCTAAAACTTCAAATAATCGTCTGCACGTCTGAACGTCGCACGTCCCTTGTCTGTGAAAACCGTGGCACGGCCTTCCAGGCCGTGATTGTGGAGCCTCTAGCTCCACGGGCAGGGATGCCCGTGCCACTACGGGATGTTGACGTTTCTTCCTGAATGATCCGGCACCATTCGACGGAGCTTGCGAGTCGGGTGATCGCAAGATACCCTCACGGCAAGTTCAATGGGTTCGTCAAGGCGGTATCGCAGAGCGTATTTCGGAGGCATTTTTGAACCATGAGCGAGCAAATTGCCTGGGGACAGACGCGACCGACGGTAGGCGGAGTGCACGGGGTGGTGGCCTCGGCCCACCCTTTGGCGAGCCAAGCTGGGCTGGATATCCTGCGCCAGGGCGGGAATGCGGTCGATGCCATCGTCGCAACGGCTGCAGCTCTAAACGTGGTCGAACCCTACATGAGCGGCGTCGGGGGTGTCGGGTTTCTCCTGCTGCATCTGTCGTCGGGTCAGAGCCATGCGTTGAACTTTTGCGGCGCGGCTCCAAAGAAAGCCACACCGGACCAATTTACCTATGAGAATCGGGAACGAGGCCCTCGATCTTGTCTGATTCCAGGGAACCTTGGAGGATGGATCGAGGCCTACAAGCGACATGGCTCGCTGTCCCTGGCCAAGATCTTCTCTCCCGCGCTCGCCCTGGCCCGCGAAGGGTTTCCTCTACACCCCGCCAACGCCAAGCTCATGGGGTTGAGTCTCGAACGCCTGGACAAGGAAGGTCTCCGGATCTATGGCGGCGTCGAGACTCGAATCGGTGCAGTCCTACGACAGCCCGAGTTGGCGGATACCCTTGAAGGCGTCGCCGCCGATGGAGGAGAAGACTTCTACCGTGGCCAGCTGGGTCGCTCGATCGCCGAGCACGTGCAATCCCAGGGAGGACTGTTAGCGCAGGAGGATCTGGCGGGTTATCGGCCGGAGTGGGAGGAGCCCATCAGCGTAAATTATCGAGGACTCGAGGTAAGGACCTGTCCTCCCAACTCCGAAGGATTTCAAATCCTGCAGACACTCCTGCTGTTGGAACCCGAGGACCTGAAGGGATTGGGCCACAATACGGCTCCCTATCTGCATCTCTTGAGTGAGACTATCAAGCTGGCCATGGCCGACCGGATCCGATGGGGATCCGACCCCCGAGAGCAGCCGGTGCCGCTGGAGCGTCTGCTGAGTCCCGAGTACATAGCCGCTCGTCGCCAACTGATCCGTTATGGCCACGCATCACCTAGCAATGGAGAAACCTGGGTTCCAGAGGGAATCCCGGGAGCCGTTGCGGCGGGCTCGGAGGATGGTCTCACCACCCACATGTCCGTCGTCGACTCTCAGGGAAATGCATGCAGCATCACCCAGTCGCTGGGTTCTGGTTTCGGTTCGGGAGTTACGGTTCCGGGCACCGGGATCGTGCTGAACAACTTTGCAAACTGGTCCGAGATCGATCCTCGATGTCCCAATCCCAACCTGATTTCTCCGGGTCAACGTCCCTCCTGCTGTATGGCTCCTTTACAGGTGTTCAAAGAGGGTCGCTTCTGGTTTTCGGTTGGGACCCCGGGAAGCTGGGGAATTCCCCAGACCACGGCTCAGATGATCCTCAACATCGTGGAATTCGGAGCCAATCCCCAGTCGGCCATCGAGGCGCCGCGTATTCGCCTCCAGGAAGGGACCCGTGTGCTGATCGAGGATCGAGTCGATGAGCGGGTCCGCGAGGAACTCACTTCGAAAGGACACAACCTGGAGCTGATCGGTGACTTCTCCTGGCTCGTGGGGGGAGGTCAGTCGGTCATGGTCGATCCCGATTCGGGCGCCCGTCTGGGCGGAGCGGATCCACGTCGCGACGGCTACGCCCTGGCCTTCTGAGGACTCGGGAAAAGAAAGAGAAGCAAATGCAGCTTTCAGAGCTCATCATCAGGGAAGCCCGGGAACGAGGTCTGCAGCACTTCTTCGGGATTCCCGGCGGAGGTATCCCGCTGGAATTGATGGATTGGGGACGGACCCTGGGAGTCGACTTCGTACCGGTGGCTCACGAGTCCTCTGCTGCCATCATGGCTGCCTACTATGGATTCCTGAAGAACACCGCCGGGCTGGCACTTGCAGTCAAGGGAGTAGGCGCTGGAAACCTGGTGGGCGGAGCGGTCAACGCCTACTTCGAACGGATGCCGGTTGTCTGCTGCTGCGAGTGCGGACCGGCCGAAACCCGCCATCTCGAATTGGTATCGCAGTGCACCCATCAGGGGCTCTTCGATGCAATCGTGAAGTATCAGGCTTCTCTGGAGTCGGAAACCGCTCACGGCACCCTTCAAGAGGCCTTCTTTCAAGCCACCGATGGACGACCGGGTCCGGTACTGCTGGACGTCCCCACCGACCTGGGCATGACCGAGGTTGTTAACGGAGCTCAAGAAACTAGATCTCCGTCACCTCTGGCACCCGACGAATCCAAGCTAGAGACGCTCAGGGAAGTCCTGCTCAGGGCGAAGAAACCGATCGTTCTCGCCGGAGCCGACGTCATCCGGGCCGATGCCTCCCAGGAGCTGTTGAGTCTGGTCGAAAGCATAGGCGCCGCTGTCCTGGTCCAGATGGATGCGCACGGGGTGTTCCCGGAGTCGCATCCGCGTTGGGCGGGAACCTTCGTGGGACACCAGAGCCCGAACACGATAGAAGGCGAACTTGCGCCGCAGGCCGATCTGGCAGTCCTGGTGGGCTGCGATTCACTGGTATCGGACAGACAATGGGGCTCGGAACTCCCAACTTATGAACTGGTCGCCAGAAAAGAATACGAATCCTTGGCCGCTCAGCCCCTGCTTCGCTTCGATGGTAATCTCAAGGTCTCGCTATCGCAACTCCTATCAGAGCCAAACCGGGAAGGCTTTCCCGTCCAGGATATTGAGAGAACCCGAGAGAAAGTCCTGATGAACTTTCGCCGTCCGGGAGGAGCAAGGCTGGCGGCTCAGGACATCATAGAAATCACCAGATCCAGGATGCCCGCCGACGGCATTCTCATCTCCGAGACCGGGATCTTCATACTGATGCTCCACCACCTCTGGCCATTCGATCAGCCGGGGAGACACCTGTGCACGGCGGGAGGCCGAACCATGGGCCTGACGCTTCCTGCAATCCTGGGAGCCAAGCTGGCTCGGCCCGAAACACCCATGGTTGGGATCGGTGCCAACGGGAGTGCGCTGATGCGGCTCGGTGAGCTGGAGGTCTTCGCCCGAACGGGTGTTAGTGCGCCCCTGGTGATTCTCAACGATCACGCTTTGGGCACCATGAAGTCGAGGCAACAGTTCCGCGGGATGACCGATTACGGCCTGGATCTACATCCCGTAGATCTAGCAGGTATTGCTCGAGCTTCAGGCCTGAACGGCGTCGTGGTCGAAACACCGGAAGAGTACGACAACGAGTTGAAGAAGGCGTTGGAATCTAACCGGACAACTCTGATAGATGCTCGGGTGGACCCACTGGCCTACCAGGAAAGTTTTTCGGCAACGCTGGGAATCTTGGACTGAGGCCGACCTATGAAGAAAGCGATTTCCCTAGCGGCGATTGTACTGGCGAACGCGATAAATGCCGTGGCCGTGGAGACAGAGCTCCTCTCGGTCAAACCATTCAAACCATTTGGGGGCCGAAGCAAAGCGGCAAACCGCCCATATAAGAACCCTCCGGGAGGCACTCTGTCACCGTCATTCTTCCCGAGGTGCCCGCGACTACCGACTAGGAGGGTTTACAGAGACCTTTGGTTCGGTTAGGAGGTCAGTTATGAAACCGTACCTTATGCCTGAGAAGCTTAGTCGGCGGCGTCTGGTTACCTCGGCCATTATGGGTGTGACTGGAATGGGATTGAGTGGGATATCCGCTGCCCAGTCGGCAGGCTTGGACTCTGCAGAGGATCTAGAGCGCCTTCGCAACATGGACGAAGTGGACCGGTACATAGCGGTCGACAACAAGTGTGCCTGGCCCAATCTGACGCTGATGCCTGACGGCTCCATCGTGGCAACCATATTCGGGAGTCCCTGTCACGGATTCTGTGAAGGCGCGGCCGAGTGTTGGATCAGCCGGGACGGCGGCAGGACCTGGACGTTCCTGAGTGTTCCCGCGCCCAATGAGCCCGGAACCAACCGCAAAGACCTGGCAGCAGGGCTTACCTCTAGCGGCGCCCTTGTGGTTCTGTGCAGCGGTGAGTACGTGCCCAATTCGCCTTCGCAAGAGGGTCGCAGATGCTGCCAGCAACCCGTGGTTTGCCGCTCAACCGACGGGGGAAAAACCTGGACTCGGAGGGAGAGCATTACCATGCCTCCCGGGGTGGACAACGTCTTCGGCTATGGCAACATTGCGGTGCTTCCAGGAGGGCGTCATGCCGTTGCCGCATTCTCCGGCGACCACATCAACCACAATACCGCCTGGGTATTCTTTAGCGATGATGATGGACGTAGTTGGGGTGGCGCCCGTCCGATTGGGGAGCGTAACTACAATGAAACGACGCTGCTGGCACTGGGCGAAGGCCACCTGTTGGCGGCCAGCCGCACCCTCAAGGAGAACCACACAGAGATCTTCGCCTCCGACGATGCCGGATTCACCTGGAAAGGCCGTGGTCCCGCCACACTGCCGGGAGGGGTTCCCGCCGATCTTCGCAGGTTGCAGGATGGCTCCATCCTGCTTACCCATGGTGTGCGGTTACGCGGCATGCTTGGGGTTCTTGCACGAATCAGTCGGGATGAGGGCAAGACCTGGGGTAGCGCACGAGTGCTTTTCCGGACGACTGCACGACGGGCGAACACCAGACCTGGGGGTGTAGACGGTGGATATCCCTCTAGCGTCCAACTGGAAAACGGAACGATTGTGACCGCCTACTACTGCCAGCGCATACCTATGCACCAGCGTTATCACATGGGTGTGGTCCGGTGGCGGATATAGCGAAAACAGAGGTTGGGGCCGCAGCTGTTCTTGGTGCTGCTAGCTTGGCTTTGTAGGCATCCGCCGCGGAATTGAGCTTGCTCATCGCCTCGGCGGGAAGAGCTAGTGTGGTTCCCTTCAGATCCTCTTCGACGTGCTCTGGCTTTTCTCCTCCAGCCAGGACGCTCGTGACCTCTGGGTGAGCTGCGACCCAGGCGACACAGACCTGAGGACGGGTCACTCCCAACTCCTTGGAGACTTGATCGAGAACCGCAATCACGTCCAGGAGGGGAGACCCCTCCTCGGGCTCTCGACCCGGTACCAGGTGCCCGCCGCCCAGAGGACTGAAGGCCAGCAGTCCCAGGTTTTCCTGGCGGATCAGGGGGAACATCCCCTTGATCATGAGATCTCGCCGATCCGCTGCCATAATGGTGTAGTAATCTTCCAATCCTACCAATGGTGCCTTTCCGGCTCGTTTCCCGAATTCCATCAGTTCGGCGACCTGTCGAGGCAAGTGGTTGGAGACACCCCAGTAACGGACCTTGCCTGACTTGACCAGCGCATCCATGGCGTCTGCGAGCTCCTCCATGTGCTCCCGGGTCGGGGTATCCGGAGGTGGAATCTCCTGGCCGTAGGAAGGCGTCTTCAAATCGGGACCGTGCAGAAGGTAGAGATCGATATAGTCGGTCCCCAGTCTTTCCAGGCTCCCCTCCGCCTTGACCATCAGATTCTGCTTGGTGATCGTCGTCCTCTTACCTTCTGACCAGTGATAGGCCTTGGTTGACACGATCACCTCATGTCGACGTCCTGCGATGGCTTTACCCAGAGTCGTCTCTGCTCCACCATCTCCATAGGCTTCGGCAGAGTTGAAGAAGTTGACCCCAATATCCATGCAATGACGCAACAGCTTGACTGCTTCCGCGTCGTCCGCTTTGCGGGAAAGATGGGTGCGAAAGGCGGTACCTTGGCACATTCTGGAGACATAGAGATCGGTGTTTCCGAGCTTTACCAGATGTGAGGGCGGCTCAACTGCTTCCGGTGGTGAAGTGGCTTGCTCACAGGCTGCCAGACTCCCCAGGAAAGCCGTGCCGGTCCCCATTCCCAAGGTCTTGAGGAAGGCTCTGCGGTCGCCAGAGGTCGTTTGCTTGGGGAGTCGTGGGTGCACGGCCATGATGTTTCTACCTCGCCGAGCCTGACTGCTACTTCGTAAATGGGGTAGGCTCGTGCCGGGTGACCCAGGTCAGACCCTTGATCCGATCCAGATCCCGATTTGGGAAGACAAAGCTAAAGAGCCAGGCCGATCCCATGCTGGCGATGGCCGAGCAAAACATGATCCAGGTGAACCCGATCCCATTCGACACCAGACGCTGCGCGAAATCCTCTCCCAACCAAGTACCCAGTGCTGCGTGGGTCGAGGGGTCCATCGCCTGCAACAAATTCTTGGAGTAGGCAAGTACAAGAGCCACGACCAATCCGATGGCCGTTGCCGGCCACATGGCCTTGCTGCTCGCTCGCGGAATCAGCATCCCCGCCAGAAACAATCCACCCAAAGAACCTACGAGTGAGTTGAAGGTCTTGGGCAGAATCGTGAGGATATCGTCCATCCCGGTGAAGGAGTCCAAATTGTAGGCTGCCACCGTGACCACGAATCCCACCACCAGGGTGATGATTCGAGCCCGACGCACGTTGTTCTCTCTCGGTGGCTTCTTGCTGAGGCGACCAAAATCCACGGTCGCGATGGTGGCAAAGGCGTTGACACCGGAATCAATCGAAGACATGGCTGCTGCCAGGAGGGCTGCTAAAATGGCTCCGGCCAGACCCGGTGGAATGCGCGATGCTACGAAGAATGGAAAGATGCTGTCCCGGTCCTTGCCGCTAGCCAGATCGATATGTGCAGGCAGAGTCTCAGGACCTTGGGTAAAGTAGTAGACCAGCGAGGCTCCCACCATGGCGAGGAGAATGGTCAGGATGAGACTGACGCTGATGTTGGTGACGAAGCTGCGTTTGGCGGCCCGAATGTCTACCGTGCTGAAGTATCGCTGCAGCGTCATCTGGTTGGCAACGTGCGCCACCAGGTTCCAGACCACTGCCGAGAGGGTAATGGTGACGAGCGTCGCCGGAATCGTGGGATCTAACGAGGCGAAGACAAAGCCCTCGTTATCCCGAGAGCTCACCACCCTGATCCATGCCAGGGGCCCCGAACCGGTGATCCATGCAACGTATCCAATTACGAAGAGACCGCCACCAAACAAGAGGGCCGCCTGAATCACATCGGTCCAGACCACTGCCCGGATCCCTCCCATCATCGTGTAGATCGTCGCAACCGCCCCAATGGAACCAATGACGACAATCAGGGGTATGCCGGTGGCTGCGACAAGGGCGCGTGAAGAGACCAGCACGATCACCCCCATGAGAATCGTGACCCAGAAGAGAAACAGGGTGGCGCCCAGCAGTCTCACCGGAAGATTAAAGCGATGTTCCAGGTACTCATAGGCGGTCGTAAATTTGAAGCGGGAAAAAAACGGGATGGCGAAACAGAGAACCAGGATCATGTCGATGGGGATCGCAATCAGGCTGCTCAAGGCCACTCCGAAGCCAAAGCGCCAAACGATCCCCGGCGACGCCAGATAGGTAATGCTGGAAAGGAGCGAGGCGATAATGCTGACCCCGACCGCGAACCAGGGCAGCCGGCGACCACCCAGAAAATACTCTTCGTCGGTATTCTGTCCCCTGGAGAGTCTCCAGCCCAGGTACATCATAACTGCCAGGTAGATGCCCAGGACTACGTGATCAGCAAAATGAAGCTGCATAAACGATCTCCCCTCGTGCTCTCAGAGGCTGAAGCTGGCCAGAATCCTATCCCGCTTGGGTGTAGCGGTCAAGGCCGCTCATGCGGCCCCGACAAAGCTCGGCGGCGAAACCTACTCTAAAGCACACCGTTTCATAAATACGGTAACGTTTGTGGCGAGCGCGACGGGTCGAGTTCGCGAAGCGACGACGAACTCGATGCCTTGTATCTTGGAGGAGGAGCGACAAAGAAATCGGCGCGTCCCGGCGCCACCCGTAAGGCAGATGGGGGTTGCGGACGATCTCTGCGTTCGTCGTCGTCGAAGATGGCCAGGCATCGTCTTCCTCCTACTGCCTTGATCTCGCCTCGCAAGCCCCATCTGCAAACGCTACCGTATTTATGAAACGGTGTACTACAGCAGCGGCGTCACTGGCAGGGTTGTGAACTGACCTGGCAGCGTCCCCAGTTCGAGGGCCGTACCCGCGATTCCACCCTCTCCGACCACTTCCACGACCAGGCTGCCCGCGAAGTTATCGGTATCGGCTTCCGCGAAGAGCTCGTTGATGAACTGCGCCAAATGACCTCGCCCCGCGAAGTCTGCGATGGTCCAAGTGGCTACCCCGACTCCATTCTCGTCCAGGAGCGACAGCCTGATTGTGATCGCGGCGATTCCCGTGTTGTGAATGGCAACTCCCGAATTGATACCTCCGGCGGTACGGCGGACGGGAACGACGAAATCTGTCAGGGATTGGCTTGCCCACACACCTGCACTTCCGACTCCGGGCAGGTTGAAGCGAACCACGCCTCCCAACATACCATCGGAACTAATCACCGCGGCTCCAGCTTGCGCCGGGGCTCCCTGCCCGTCCGTAGATATTGTGAGCGTCCCTCGGGGTGGACTCTAACCCCGACAATTCCAGAGCCCGTGAACACTTCACCGACATTGGTGGTAAGGTCACGCCGACCGAGAATAACCTGGATCTCTGTGGTGGCGGGAACCGCGACCGCGCTTACTTCACCGTTGAGAAAGCAGTGAGCAGCAGTCAATACCCAGGTGGGCGCGATCAGCGAACCGCCGCAGGCTCCGTCTCCCACCAGGACCAGCGCCTGCCAGGGCCAGGCCCCTTCGGCAGTGTCCTGCCCACCGATGATCCTTGGGGGTGAGTCTCCAACCTCTCGGGAATCCTTCGCAAGTGTCGTGAAGCTTACGAAACTGAACAAAAGGATGATGCACGCCGATAGCTTTTTCTTGTCCACAGTCGATCCTTTCTTCTCACAGGAGAACTCGTAATTGGTGCTTGGATGTCCTTTAACTCCGCTGGCTCAAGCCTTTGGCTCGACGAACGGCGGCCCGGAGGCCACCGCCACGACCGCTAACCCGCATCACTTGTCACGGAACTGAAAGGAGTCTAGCTTGGCATTCCTCACAGTGAAGCGAAGTTGGACCGGCTTTCCGGCCAGGCTTCCCAGATCGCTCTTTCCTTTCCAACTCACCCTATGCTTACCACTCGATGCCAGATTATCCGCCTCTTCCAGGGTGAAACCTGGGATCGGAGTATGTGCCGAGTCGAGAACCTCCACCTTGACCTGGGTGGGCCCCGAGCCCCAGTTGTGCTTGGACGCTATCATGTTCAGGTAGAGGTGCTTGCCCTCGAAGCTGAGCACGCGGGTCAGCACTTTTCCCGGAATTAGTTTGCCGGCTGTGAGCGAGACGAATCCGTCTTCCGGTAGCGTTGCCAGGCCTATTGAAAAAACGGCCTTGTCCCCGATTTCGTGTAGAGGTTCTGGCCCCCTCCAGTTACCTCCGGAATAGTACATCCAGATCGTCCCATCGTGGAAAAGCGGGTTGTTTCCATAGTGGGTCGTCTCATCGAAATCTCCGTGGTCACCCAGATTGGTCAGGGGCTCCCGAAAAGGCCGCTGGTAGTTGATGCCGTCTCGGCTGAACGCCAGTTGGGGGAAATGGAGACTCTCCGTGGTCTCGAAAATCCAGGGCACCCCTATGTAGATGCCTTCGTAGACAAAGGCGGGAAAGGCATAGAACTCAGTGCCGGGAGTGTCCCGCTCGTCCGGAATCATGATGGTTTGCACCTCGCTCCAGCGGATCATGTCGGGACTCTCCGACCGCCCCGTCACCCGCTTCCCCAAGGGACAGCGTCGGTGCAGACAACTCTCGATGTGGGTGGCGTAGACTCCCCTGATGGGATCCCATCCCATGAACTTGTTGGGTCCCCAGCGACCCTTCTTGCTGGCAATATCCATCTCCTTGTTCTCTGGAGCTGGACGCCACTCGAAGCCGTCAGCCGAGTAGAAGACGTTGATCCGCCCGTAGTGGTAGGCACTGAACTTGTAACCGTCGGCTACGGCCTTGTAGCGGCGGGAAGGATCGGTCTCGTGGGGGTCTAATAGGGTAGGGATCCGTGATCCTGGCGGCAAGATGTTGTTGTCGCGGGATCCCTTGTACTCCACCTTTCCAAGGTTGGGCTTCTCCCAGTGCACCCCATCCTTGGAAGTTGCCAGGCAGAGCTTTGAGCCGTCGCCGTTGGGGTCACCGTAGTAACCGTACGGATCCGGAACGTTCACTCTTGCGAAACTATCCCCCTCGAGTGTCCATTCCACCCGATACCCCGCTCCAGGCTCCTTCTTGGGCTTGAACTCGTCCATGGCGCTGTACCACATCTTGAACAGACCATCTTTGTCGTCGTAGACGATCTTGTTGAGACGCAGATAGTTGGTTTCCCAGGGTCGGTCGGCTCTCACCACGGGGTTGTTGGGAGCCTTCACCCCATGATTCAGAATACGCTTGACGTGGCTCATCTGCTCGACGATGTAGTCATCGATGAAGAGCTGTTTCTGGGTACCGATATGGGTGAGGCCGTTCTGCCCGTCGGCTGCGCCGCCGTTCAGTCTCGCCGCTGAGAGTAGTAGGACCATAATCAGGGTCGTTCTCAGAGCTAATGCGTTCATCGTTCTTGCTCCTCGGGATTGGGTTACAGGCTACAGATCACAGGCTTTCCAGTTGCCCTTTTGGGTTTCGGACGAGACTCTTCCTCGAATCGTCTTTACTATTCTCTGTTTTTTTCCCGCAAAATCATATACTGCCCAGGTGGCACGACTCTCCAAACCGAATTTGAGGCAGAAGAGGATGAGCGCGACCACAGTTGCTCTGCTCCTGATTGCACCTTGGATTTTCCGGGTTGGCCTCGCCCGGACAGGCTCTGCAGACCCCCCGATCGCAGCCTATTCAGAGACTGCGACCGCCTCACTTTGTCCACGGCATCAGGCTCTTCTGGCGGAGGAGTTCGCTCCCATCCTGGTCTTCCATCCTCGCGAGGAGTACTTTCCCAGCAGCCCACTTTTTCCTCTCAAGAATGGGGTTGGACCCTCAGCTCGCGACAAATTTTCGGATCTGCGCCTCTTGGGGACCACCAAGACCCGCACCCAACTCTACCGATCCAAGTCGCTGGCTGAAAAGGAAAGGTTGGCGAAGCTTCACTACCGGGCCTTTTCCCTGAGGCAAAGCGGCTCAGAGCTCGTCGTCCTCGAGTACTGGATATACTACGTGCAGAACGACTATCGGGCCCGGGGCGGCCTTTTCCCATTTTGGGTCGACGCTTCCCATCCAAATGATCTGGAGTACATAAGATTGTTGCTGCGATCTTCTAGGGAGCGTCACGATACCGACGGCTGCGCCCGAGTGCAGAACGGGGAGAGGATTGCGGCCGTCATCAGCAGTGCCCACGGAGACCACATCCCAGATCACACTTACCGTGTATCTGCGGGTGAAAAGCTCTCCAGCCCACTTCGATTCCTGGTCGAGCTGGGCACACACGCATCGTCCCTCGACACCAACCAGGACGGCGTTTTTACACCCGGAGTCGATGCTGAATCCAGATACAAACTGCTCTGGGGTGTACGCGACCGCGGTCTGACCTGGGCTGGCTATGACTCTTCCTACATGGACTCGCGAGAAGATGAGACCTCCATCATCCTTGTGCCTAGGGGCCAGAGTGAAAGAAAGCTCCAACAACGGGAGTAATGCCCGCTCCAATGCTCTGACCTATCGGCTGGTGGCAGTCGATAGGCTGGAGTCGGGATTGGGATATCTGGGGTCAGACGGAAAGGCCCTGCGGGAAGTCTTCGAGGAGCTGATTTCCTGGCTTGGACGGCTGTTTGGTGGGTCGAATGGAAACGCTGACCGGCTCCTCCTACCCCCTCCAGAGAGCAGCTTGGTCGGGTCTGTTGAGGAAGAGAGTTTCGGCTCCACCGAATGGGGGTTCAGCGCCGGGGTCACTACCTTGGGTGCGCACCCAGCAGGATTCGTCGGGGGAAGGTATGGCTGCTTCAACCGTTCAAAGTTCCTCCCAGACCTGCTCCTGTTGGCTGAACTGATTCACTGCGTCGAGGCGGAAAAGTATTTCTCCGGCGCTGTACTCGGCTCCTATCCGATTGACGCGGCGACGAAGCTGATTTTCGGCCGTGGTTTAGTAGTTGAGGCCGCCGAACGCCATCGCAGGCAGGGTGACTGGATAGCCGGTTTGGAGATCCAGCTGGGGGCCGTGAGACTCCACGGCGCCTACAGGACTTTCGGTCCCGTGACCGACTCAACCTTTGATCGCCGGCTTTTCTATGTCTTTTAAGAAGCGGTTTGGAAGCATCCGTAGAATTCAGCAACACCACTGCCCAGGAGGTCATCCCTATGCACCGCCTTTTCATTTCCTTCGCGACTCTGATCGCCGTCTCCGTCTTCGTGCCGGCGGGCGATCGTGTCGATATTTCAACCCCTATGTCTCCACCTGCCTGGGCACTCCTGGAGTTGGAAGTTCTCCAAGCCAGCTCCACGGCTGCCGAGGAGCACTACTCCATCTATAACGACGAACGTGGCTATCTGCTGCACACCCCTCGCTGGGGAACCCTGGACGGGGCCGACGACGCGATCGAGATCTACGCCAACTGGACTCTGCTGCACATGCTGGGTGGATCGGACTCGGTTTTGAAGCTGTACAAGCAAGCTTTGGAAGGACACCTTCGGCAATACAAAGAGTTGAAGACAGTCAAAACGGAAATTGCCAAAGACGGGGCCTACTACAAGGAATTCATGCCTATGTCGGATTGGCATCACAACGGCGAGGGAATGCAGGGCTTCATGAATCAGGGGTTTTCGGATCCCAACGACATCGCCTTTCGGAAACGGATGAAGCGCTTCGCCGGGCTCTACCTGAACGAAGACCCCGACGCCCCCAATTACGATCCCGAGCACAAGATCATTCGCAGTATCTGGAATGGGAGCAAGGGCCCCATGCTCAGACGGGCGACACAATACGATTGGGTGGGCGACCCCTTCAAGGGGAGGTTCCACATCCTGCACAGCGCCGGCGGCGTCAACGAGATGTTGGATGCCGAGGAGACCTATCCTGAGATGTTGGCCCACTGTGCCGAGTACCTTCACAGCGCCGGTGACCATCCGCTGAACCTCATCGCGACCCAGTTGACGTTGAATGCTTTCGCGCTTGGCCAGGGCGAGAAGTATCGGCGCTGGTCAATTCAGTACGTCGACGCCTGGAAGGAGCGGACCGAAAAGAATGGCGGAAATATCCCCAGCAACGTCGGCCTGGACGGGAGCATCGGGGGCGAAACCGAGGGGAATTGGTTCGGCGGAACCTACGGTTGGGATTTCTCTCCCTGGTCGCCCGAACACAAGGTGGTAGCTCACCGCAACCTGTTCAACAAGGGGATGTGGCCCGGCTTCGGAAACGCCTTGATGCTGACCGGAGATCAGGCCTACGTCGATGTCTTGCGGCGCCAACTGGACAACATCTACGCCCAGAAGAAGACGGTGGACGGTCAACTGATGGTGCCACACAGCTATGGCGTGAAGGGGCCAAAGACTGGGCCACCTCACTTCAAAACGATCAACGGAGAGCTCTTCTGGGAGGAAGCCAATACAGGTGAGCCCGGCTGGTACAACTGGACCAACAGCCTCTTCGTTTCGGAGTTGATCGATATCTACATGTGGTCGATGAATCGCAAGGATCTACAGCGAATACCGAAGACGGGCTGGATCGCGTTTCTCGAAGGCAAGGCCCCCGACTATCCGGAGCAGGCTCTTCGTCGGGAACTCTCCTTCATCCGAAATCAGGTTGAGGGGATGCGTAACGACCCAACGACTCCCGACACCCGGCTCGCGGACTGGCCTCTCCGGCTGAATCCGGTGGCCACACATGAGCTGGTACGATTGATGCTGGGTGGCTACCTTCACGGCAAGATCTTCGTGCCCCACACCCGCGTTCGCTACTTCGATCCAGAGCGGAATCGGGCAGGCATTCCTCCCCGCGTCGGTTCGTTGGTGACGGAGATGACACAAGACATGGTCCGCCTGATTCTGGTCAATATAGATCAGGTACAGCCTCGGGACCTGATCCTGCAAACCGGCTCCTACGGGGAGCATCAGGCTCTGAGCGTCGAGATAGGGGGCAAACAGTTCCCCATTGACCGTAGCTTCTTCCAGGTTCGTCTAGCTCCAGGTGCAGGCGCAGAGCTGACAATCCACATGCGCCGCTATGCCAATCCTCCGAGCTTGGCCTTTCCCTGGTAGTTACGGTAAGTCAGTGAGCAGTGAGCAGTCAGCCGTGGACAGCTCTAATGGGATTTCGGACCGAGGGCTGAAGGCCGTCACTCTTCCACTGCTCACTGCTCACTCTAACCTGTAGCGCAGAATCGATCTCGCTAATAATCTGGCGCGCCTTCTCGACTCGATTCCCTGCATCTCGAATAGGCCTACCCACGACGAGGTAGTCCGCGCCACTACTGATAGCGGTGTGGGCAGTGACGGCACGCTTTTGCTCGTCAACCCGATCCTCCTGAGCTCTAATTCCAGGGCAGACTAGAATCGGATCGGCTCCCAGCTTCTGGCGCAGCTTTTCTGCGTTTTGACCCGAAGTAACGAGTCCGTCGGCACCGTCTCGAAGGACTTGATCTGCTCGCCACACGACATAGTCTTCGAGCGTCTCAAACCTCTTGCCCGGACCCACCTGGACCGAGTCTGGAAGGTCCCCTTCGTCGTGGCTCGTCAGCAGCGTCACAGACAAGATTCTCAAATGGGAATCGCCTCTACCTTCCCGGGCCGCTTTCGCCGTGGCTCCGCCACCGTGGATAGTCAGGAATCGAGCACCGAGTCGGGTAGCCTCCGCCACCGACCGGCGAACCGTCTCAGAAATGTCGTGAATCTTCAGATCGAGAAAGACATCCAGTCCCTGGGAGGTCAGCCATCTCACGATCTCAGGACCCGCGGCGATGAACAGCTGCAGTCCCACTTTGAAGAAGCTGACTGCGGGGCGCAGCTCTGTCACCAATTCTCTGGCCTCGGCGGGAGAGCCCACATCCAAGGCAAAGATCAGCCGATCCTGGGCGGTGAGACCGGAGCGAGACAGGTTCATAGCATCGTCAAGGGGTTCTGGCGATTCTCGAGCGGGAACTTGACGGGGCCACCCTGACGGTGGGATTCGAAGACGGCAACGATCATCTCCATCGCTCCCCGGGCATGCCAGATTCCACCCAGCGGCTCTCGATCTTCCTCTATGGATTGGATCAAATCCTTGGCGATAAGGATATTTCCGCCATGACTCTTCAAATCTTCCTTGGGCTCGGGCTTAGCCTCACCCGCACTGCTGACATCGACCCACTTCGAGCCGGTTTGCCCAGGTGACCAAGAGGAGTCCCTCAGGAGCTTCATGTCGGGAAGATACCCGGTATGGATCTGGAGTATACCCTCAGAACCCAGGATATCGAGCCCAAAACGAGTGGGCTTACCCGCACAATGTCGGTGACTGGAAAAATAGGCGGTGAGCCCACCTTCCAATCCGTACATCGCCTCCACCCGATCGGCCGCCAGAGCGCCGATACCCTCTTTACCCTGGTAGACGTCGGAATGCTTAACCGGACGTCCACCGTCGGTGACCAGCGACTGGCACCAGCTAGCTTCCCCACCAAAGATCCGAATGAGATCGAAGATGTGGGTGCCGAGAACCCAGAGATCCTCGCCTCCCCCACGTCGATCTTCCTTGCCTCGACCACGGAGCTCGACGACCTTCCCCAAACGGCCCGCTGAAATCAGGTCTTTGGCTACCTGAATCTTGGGGCTGTATCGAGTCTGGTGGGCAATTGCCAGTTGCACATGCGAGCGGGTGCACGCATCTATCATGGCGTCCGCCTCAGCGAGAGTGCGGCACATAGGCTTTTCAAGAAAAATACTGGCGCCGTACTCGGCACAGGCAAGCACCATGTCGTGGTGGCAATCCAACCAACGAGGCGCGACGCTGACAATCTGGGGACGCTCTTTCTCCAACATCTCGCGATAGTCAGAGTAAGCCGCCTTGACTCCCAGCCTCTGGGAGGCCTCTTTGAGTCCGGTAGGATCTTCGTCTGCGACGGCGACCAGCTCGGCCTGATCGACATCGAGCCAGACCTTATCCAGACCATGTCCGTAGTTTCCTCGCTTCGTGCGCCCGATGACCGCTACGCGATACTGTTTCTTCACCTTGCACCTCTTCTGTATCTTAGGAACAGTTGGTTTACATCTGGATACCAGATCGAGTCGAGAATAACAATGGCCGGCCTGTGTGGTATGAGAGGAGATCGCGGGTTACACTGGGATCGGCGAACGTAGCTTTGGTCTCCAGACCGAAGTATTCTTCTCGAGCCTTTGGCTCGAGGCACGGCGGCCCGGAGGCACGGCGGCCACCGCCACAGCAGGACAACCCTGACCAATGACAGCTCTAAGACATCTATCTCCAAGCCCATTCTGCTTCGTGGTTTATATCCTTGGACTGGTTGCCGGCCACACCACGGTCCTGCCGCAGTCGAACCAAGCTCCCAAGTCGAACACTGCACTGGAAAGAAAGGGAGAAGATTGGCCCAGATTCCTGGGTCCTCGCGGCGACGGGACCTCGATCGAGCGCGGCCTCTTGAAATCCCTGCCACCGGCCGCCCCCCCCCTTCTCTGGTCCTACTCACTGGGGGCCTCCTTCAGCCCTCCCGTCACATCCCGCGGACGCTTGATCATCTTTCACCGGGAGGGGATGGAAGAAGTGCTCGAATGCCTCGACTCGAGTACCGGGACGCGAATCTGGAAACAAACGTACCCAACTTCCTACAGGGACCGTTACGGATACAACAACGGTCCAAGGTCCTCACCGACAATCGTGGGGAACAGGGTCTATGCCTTTGGCGCTGAAGGCAAACTGAGCTGCCTGGACTTTGAGGATGGCAAGATAATCTGGCAGCGTTGGATCAACCAGGACTTCAAGGTTGAGGAGAATTTCTTCGGTGTAGGTTCGGCTCCCGTTGTCGACGGTAGCATGATCCTGTTGAACGTCGGAGGTTCTGGTGCCGGCGTCGTGGCAGTCGACAGAAATTCCGGAAAGACGATCTGGAAGACCTCCGATCAGAGTGCTAGCTATTCGACACCCCTGGTCGCCACCGTTAACAACGAGCGGCTAGCCTTGTTCTTTACCCGAGAGGGTCTGCTGGCGGTCGAAGCGGCTTCCGGCCGCGAAGTCTATCGCTATCCCTTTCGCTCTAGAAGCTACGAATCAGTCAATGCAGCCAAGCCCGTCCTGGTGGGCAATCATGTCTTCTTGTCCGCTACCTACAACACCGGTTCGGTTCTACTCAAGCTGGATCCCGGGCAGCCCCGGGAGATCTGGAAGAGCCGCAGTGCCATGCAGAACCACTGGGCCACTAGCATCCATCACCAAGGGAATCTTTACGGTGTGTCCGGCCGCCACGAGTCGGGGGCCGATATTCGCTGCGTCGACTTCAAAACTGGCGCGGTGCGCTGGAAGGCACAACCGCCGCTGGGTCGAGCCGGGTTCATACTCGCCGACGGATACTTCATCGCCATGGGAGAGCGTGGGGACCTCATTCTCATCGAGGTCGACCCGGAACGCTACATAGAAAAGGGACGAGTCCGGCTTCTAACCTACCCTTGTTGGGCCCCTCCTGTTCTCTCCCACGGCCTGCTCTACCTTCGCAATGAAACGAAACTCCTCTGTTTGGACTTGCGGGAGCCCTGAGCCAAGACCCTCGTAGGATGGGCACTCTTGCCCGTCGCTGTTTTCGACGGGCAGGAGTGCCCGTCCTACAAACCGACACGGTGCTAACGATGTTTGTGACTGGAGAGAACCATCTCAAATGGAGCCAGCGCTTCTTGGGGGCGAGACCAAGGTGAGATTGGTAGAAATCGAGCAGTTGCTCCGGGCCGGCTTGAGTAAGACCAAGGCTCGGGAGATGGCTTCGGCAGTGAACCGTTTACTTTCCGACTCGACTCCGCTGGATTCCTGGCAGAAGATCTCGACTCAGTTGCTGAAACCTGATCAGCCCTTCCCGGTCCATGAATACCTCCATGGAGTCGTCTTCGCGGATTACGATTCACGACAGGGGCCCGCCCCCACCTGGATCCCACCTGCCCGATCCTGTAAAGCCACCAACCTGGGTAAGCTGATGGGTGATCTCGGACTGGATTCCTATGCCCAGCTGCACCAGTGGTCGGTCGAAAACCCGGCAGAGTACTGGAGTCTGATGATCGAGAAGCTCGACATTCGATTCAAAGAGCGATGCCAGAGCGTGTTGGGCCAAGGCAACGACCCCGAGTCCCCCTGCTGGCTTGCCGGGGCCAGGATGAACATCGCGGACAGCTGTTTTGGCGCCGATGCCAGATCCAGAGCCATCGTCTATCAGGCGGAAGACGGACCCCTGAGTTCACTCTCTTACGGCGAGCTGCAGTCTCTGAGTAGCCGAGTGGCGGCGGGTCTGAAGCAGCTTGGTCTAGTGCCCGGGGACGCGGTGGCGATCAACATGCCCATGACTGCAGAGGCCGTCGCCGCCTATCTGGGCATCGTCATGGCCGGTTGTGTCGTCCTCTCGATTGCAGATAGTTTCGCGCCTCCCGAGATTACGACGCGGCTCCGCATAGGGAAAGCCAAAGCCATCTTCACACAGGACTTCATCCCGAGGGAACTTAGGCAGATCCCCTTATACTCGAGAGTCACCGAAGCCGACGCTCCCAGGGCCGTGGTCGTCCCCGTGCTAGGCAGGATTCGGGATTCTTTGCGGCCTGGAGACCTGTCCTGGGACGATTTTCTAAGCGGAAAAGAGGACCTTGATTCGGTACCCTGTAGTCCGGACGATCCTACCAACGTCTTGTTTTCATCCGGGACAACCGGCCAGCCCAAGGCAATACCCTTCACCCACTTAACGCCGATCAAGTGCGCTTCGGATGGTTCCCTGCACCAGAACATCTGTAGGGGCGACGTGCTCGCATGGCCGACCAACCTGGGATGGATGATGGGCCCCTGGCTCATCTACGCCGCGTTGTTGAACCGGGCCACATTGGCGCTCCACTATGGCAGCCCTACTGGACGAGGATTCGGGCAGTTCGTAGAGCGAGCCGGAGTCAACATGCTGGGGGTCGTACCCAGTCTGGTCAGGGCTTGGCGGGGTGAGGACTGCATGAGAGGTTTGGACTGGTCGGCAATCCGCGTCTTCAGCTCAACCGGCGAATGCTCTCACCCGGGAGACATGCACTTCCTCATGTCCCTCGCCGGCTATCGCCCGGTCATCGAATACTGCGGCGGCACCGAGGTCGGAGGCGCCTATCTTACCGGGACTGTCATCCAACCATCGGCGCCGGCGGCGTTCTCGACTCCCGCCATGGGCTTGGACCTTGCGATCCTGGATCAGAGCGGTCGAGAGGCCGTTAATGGCGAAGTCTTCTTGATCCCACCGTCCATCGGCTTGTCTACAACACTCTTGAATCAGGATCACCACGCAGTATATTTCGAAGGTGTACCGGCTGGTCCCGACGGACAGGTTTTGCGGCGTCACGGAGACCAGGTTGAGCGTCTGGGCAACGGATACTACCGAGTGCATGGCCGTGTCGACGACACCATGAACCTCTCGGGAATCAAAGTCGGTTCTGCCGAGATCGAACGCGTCCTGAATCTGGAGAAGTGCGTTGAGGAAACAGCGGCAGTGGCGATTCCGTCTCCAGGTGGCGGCAGCGCGAGATTGGTGATCTACGTGGTGCTTCGGGACCCTTCGGATCGATCGCAGACTAGCGGCACACTGAAGCCGATACTGCAAGAAGGGATCCGACGACGACTGAATCCTCTATTCAAGGTTCACGATGTGGTACTGGTGAAGACACTGCCTAGGACCGCGTCCAATAAGATCATGCGACGAAAACTACGCGCTGCCTATTGTGCTGTGGCGGACGAAGAGTGTCGATTGTAGAATCATGCCAACACAATGATTTCAAGAAATTTAAGAATCCTGTTCACAATGGTTCTGATCTCGCTCCAGGGCGTAGCCGCAGCGACCGACACCTTCCTCGGCTTCGGCGACAAGGCTCAAAGCGAGGAGAAACTACTGGAGGACAGATTCGACTCGTTTCTAGATGCAAACAATCTTCAGGAATGGATGAAGCGCTTGACCGCCCATCCCCATCATGTGGGTTCTCCCTACGGCAAGGAAAATGCCGAATTCATGTTGTCGCTCTTCCGCTCCTGGGGATATGAGGCCGAGCTCGCAAAGTATCAAATCCTTTTTCCCACTCCGAAACTGCGACTGCTAGAGATGCTGGGACCGGAAGAGTTCACTGCCAAGCTGATGGAGGCGCTCTACCGGAGGACGCACCTCCCAACAGACGGAGGAGCAGCTTCCTCCCTATAATGCCTGTTCGACCACTATAGCCGGTTCGGAGATCCCGATTTCGAGTACGGTGTCACGCTGGCGAAGACCACTGGACGCTTGACGCTTCGCGCTGCCAATGCCGAGGCCCTGCCGTTTGACTTCACCAACCTGGCCAGGGCGGTGGCCACCTACGTTGAAGAGCTCATCCAGCTTGCGGACTCGATGCGAGAGAGCACTGGTCGATTGAATCGGAACATCCGGGAGGGCAACCTGAAGGCCGCGGCAAACCCTGCCCAGACGTATGTCCCACCGGCTCCCCTGAGCCCGGTCCCGTTTCTGAACTTCTCGCCTCTACAGAACGCCGTCGCCCAGCTCCAGGAGTCGGCTCGACTCTACCGGAAAACTCTTGATTCTGTTCTCTCTGGCCAGCTTTCCAACTCGATCCGGGAGGAGCTCAACCGCCTGCTGATGCAGACCGAACGACTGCTTACCACTGAAAAGGGCCTCCCGGGCCTCCCTTGGTACACCCACCTGATCTACGCTCCCGGCCTCTACACCGGCTACGGCGCAAAGACCCTTCCCGCCGTGCGCGAAGCAATCGAGCAGCGTCAGTGGCAGGAAGTCGATCCCCAGACCAACCGCACCGCGGCAGCGATCAAGTCTCTTGCCGAGCAGATAGCGCGCGCGACCCAGGTGTTGAAGCGAGCGGGTGTTACAGGGTACTAGAGTTCCTTGATCGATGAAGAGTTTACAGACTGGTCAAGTTGTGGAATACAGGAGAAAGTCTCGGGACCTTGAGAAAAAACGGGTCGAGATCGTGCTGGCGCCTCCGGCTACCTATAGCTATGAAGGGGGCCGTTCTTCCAGTACTCTGTTTCTTCCTGGTGAGCTTTGTCGTCGCAGGATTGGGCTTTATCTGGTGGTGGAATCACTCCGGGAGCCTCTTCCCTCTCCCGGAATTCGTGACCAATCAGGCGGGGACGTTCGAAAGTGCACCCCGGCTGCCAATACCCCGCACTGAAGCTGGCAGTACCGTCGCTAACGGTCGTTTCTATATTGCAGGGGTATTGATGCCTGGGGTCGGACCCTTACCTCATTTCTTGAATACGATCCGGTTGCCAAGCGGTGGCACGAACTCCCCGATCTTCCAGAACCAATCAATCATCCTGTAATCGTGTCGGCCAAGGGAAGGATCTATACGGTGGGTGGATTTGGACCGCTCGGCATTCGCTTACGCGGCTTCATGTTTGCCGAATGGCGTCCGCTAGACTCCGTCTACGTCTTCGATCTCGAGGCAGGGTCCTGGGGCCTGGGCCCTGCGAAGCCCGAGTCTCGTGGAGCCGGGGGCGCGGTCGTCACGGCCAACAGTATCGGGTACGCCGGC
>CAUZIZ010000062.1:0-29463 GCA_963579905.1 Acidobacteria bacterium UBA6911
CCACTGCCTGGAAATCCTTAGCCAGACTGGAGTTTAACGGTTCCTCAGCTCAGGAGAAACTCTTGAGCACTCAGCTTGTCACTTTCCTGTCGTGCACCCACCGGCTAGCCTCTACCCAGCCTCGCTGGATCATCGAGGGAGGAACTTCTCTGCTAGGCAAGGACCAAGAATCTTCCCTCTTACATTCGCCTGTTCGATATTCTGCGGTTTGTCATTTGGCAGTTGCTGCCAGCCGAAGAAAAACAGCTGAATGTCGAATGCCAAACTCCGAACCGCGCAATCGAGGATCTTCCCTTCGAAATTCGCCAGTTTGATATTCTGCGGTTTCAACGGTTGCCTCCCCCAGCTCAAGGAAATTTCGAATCATAAACCGCAGAACACCGAACAAGCGAACTCCGAAGGGAAAACCCGTCGTTCCTCCACGCCTCTTCCATTTTGAGGTAGGACAGGAAACCATCGAGTTCACTTTCTCCAGAAGGGGCGAGTGAACAGGACCAAAAGGGTGTAATACTCGAGCCGCCCGGCTAGCATACAGCCACTTAGTATCCATTTGGCCAATGCCGGCAAGGGACCGTAGTTCTCACTGGGGCCCACTTGTCCCAGGCCGGGGCCGATATTGAACATGGATGCGGCTACCGATGAGATGGCCGTGAGCACATCCATTCCCAGGGCGGTCAGGCAGATGGAAGCCCCGAAATTGATCAGCAGTGCCAGATAGACAAGGTTGAGAAGACTCTGAATCGTGGTTTCCGGAATGGCTCTGCCGCCGAATCGGACGGCAAAGATTCCATGGGGTTCCACGATTCGTCGAAACTCGCGTGCAACCACCCGCTTCAATAGGATGACACGAGCCGTTTTCATTCCACCCGCCGTCGACCCGGTGCAGCCCCCCACAAACATCAAGACCAGCAGCAGTAGCTGGGAGAATGGGCTCCAGCTCTCGAAGTCCGCAGAGGAGAAGCCGGTAGTGGTCATGATGGAGACGACTTGAAAGACTGCCGGGCGGACTGATTGGAGCATCGACATGTCGGAAGTGTGAGTGATGTCCAGAGTCAACATCAACGCGGCGGCGGCGATCAGGAAAAAGTAGGAGCGAGTCTCCAGATCGGAAAAGAAGGAGGCAGGCTTGCGCTCGACGAAGAGTCGGTAGTGCCGCGTGAAATTGATGCCCGACAGGATCATGAAAAAGATGATGATCCATTCGATCAGGGGACTGTTGAAGTCCTCAATGCTCCCGTTGCGCGTAGAAAACCCTCCCGTGGCCAGGGTCGAAAAGGTGTGACAGATCGACTCGAAGGGAGTCATTCCTGCCCACCAAAGGACTCCAAACTCGAGCACGGTAAAGGCCAGGTAGATCTTCCAGAGAGCCAAAGCTGCCTGGGCGATACGAGGTTTGAGTTTTTCTGCTCGGGCTCCTGAGAACTCGGCGCGATAGAGCTCTCTCCCTCCGGCACCGATGAGAGGAAGGATCGCAATGCCCAGGAGAATGATGCCCATCCCACCAAACCAATGTGTCAGTGCTCGCCAAAGTAGCAGGCTGTTGGGAAGGGCTTCGACGTCCTCCAGGACGGTGGCGCCGGTTGTCGTAAAACCGGATGCCGATTCGAAAAACGCATCGGAGAAACTTGAGAAATGGGGAGAGAGATAAAAAGGTAGCGCCCCGAGCAGGCTGGCAGCTATCCAGGTGCCAACCACCAAAAGGATCCCCTCGCGGCGGCTTAGTTCTCGAGGGGGTTGTCTAAAGAAGAGCAGTAGGCAACCGCCCATCACCAGGGCGATGGCCAGCGATTGGCAAAGTGGAGCAATGCCTGCGTCTTGGTTGGCGAAGGCGAAAACGGTGGGCGGCACCAGACCCAAAGAGAGACCCAGGACAAAGTAACCCAGGTGCTGGAGCAAGTTGGCCCAATGGATCACATCCTTTCTCTTTGTGGTTCTTCCAGGAAAGCGCTTTCTATATAGGGAACCAGCCTCTCCAGGGAAAAGAAAATCACCCTATCGTCAGGCAGGATGGTGGCATCACCCCTGGGTACGAGGACTTCTCCGGAGGGTCGAGCGATGGCTCCCACTACGGTCCCACGAGGGAAGTGCACTTCTCTCAAGGTCTTGCCGACGTACTTCGATTCGGGTGTGGCCACCAACTCGATTGCCTCGGCTTCTTCCTCGAGGAAAGTGGTCACGGAAAGGACGTGCCCCTTGCGTACGAACTGGAGAATCCGGTCGACAACGGTCAGGCGAGTGCTGAAGGTCGAGTTGATGCCAAGGAGTTGAGCCATGGGCAGAAAGTCAATGCGGTTGACCAGAGCCACTGCCTTACGAGCGCCTAGACGCTTCGATAGCAGGGAGGCAATGATGTTTACTTCGTCGTTACCGGTCAGTGCCAGGTAGGCGTCGATTCCCTCGACATTCTCTTCCCACAGGACCCGTCTGTCAGTACCGTCACCGTGAACCACCACCGTGTCCTTCAAGAGCGTCGCGATCTTCTGACAGCGGATCAAATCGTGTTCGAAGAGCTTCACCTGTACGCCCTGTTCCTCGAGTCTCAGGGCAACCTCGATGCCTAGCTGCTTTCCACCTACGATGAACACGCGCTCTGCGCGCCTCTGTGCTTCAATGCCCATGAACTCCATCACCGATTTCATCTCGTCCGCCGGCACGATGACGTAGACGTGATCTCCCGCCTGGAGGCGATCACTTCCTCGGGGGATAATCACTCTTTGGCCCCGAAAGACCATGGCCATCAAAGAGTTCTTGGGAGGGCCAGCCTTGTCCAGCTCGGCCATGCTGCGTCCCACCATCCAGTTGTTGCTCTCGACATTCATGCCGAAAAGCTTCACCCTGCCTTCAGCGAATTCCACGATGTCCGAGATTCCGGGCATCTCGACTACCTGAAGAATTCGATCGGCCGTCTCCCGGTCGGGATGAATCACCAGATCCACGTTGAGTAGATCGCTACTGCAAATCGAACGCCAGCGGTCCACTTCATGAGTCCGAAGGCGGGCAACCTTGATCTTCACGTTGGGATGTGTCTGGGCAATGAGACAGCCGAGGACGTTGGCCTCGTCGCTGCTGGTAACAGCGATCAGCATGTCTGCGTCCCGCAGTCCCGCTCGTTCCAGGGTGCTGATGCTGTTGGCATGACCCTGAATTATCTGGGCGTCCAGACCCTCTTCCAGACGCTGACAACGATCCGGGTCGCTTTCGACGATGACGACCTCGTTCTTCTCCTGGACGAGTCTGCGGGCTACCAGTGACCCCACCGCCCCACCGCCCAAGATGACGATCTGCATATCCCTGCCTATTCTCTAGAGCGATGTAAGTTGGCTCGCGGCTGGGTCCTGCCTGACCAGCGAAAAGAGGATACGAGTTCTTCAAAAGGAGGGAGGGATCTAGTCAGGGCCTTCCCGTCGTGCGAAGAAAGGACAAAGATGGCGAAAAACCCGGGAGTCTCAGAAAACACCACGATCTCCTGTTTTCCCCCTGGGCACCTGCAAGATTTCGCAAAGGAAGGTCGGAGGCTGGTCGATCCCAGATCCGAATCGCTGATTTTCAGTTCAGGACAATATTGCTGGAAGCGGATCAGCTCCAGTTCGCCGAATTCCTGCAGGGACTCTTCGGGTCCTCTTTCGACCAGTCGACCGAACGCGAGCACCTCCGTCTGCCTCCAGTCCGAGCCCTCCGCATACATGACAAAGTTGGCAAGCTGTGCGGCCGATCGGGCATCAATGATCCATCCATCGGGTTCTGTTACAAAGAAGGAAAAACCCTTTCCATAGATCTTGAGCGTTCGGCTTCCGAGTAGACTTGTTCCGGGGATAAAAAGGCAGGCTGAGAGGAGTAAGACCGATGCCCATCTCATAATGGAAAGTCTAACATGCATTCATTGAGTTTCCAGAAATAGTTGGCTATCCTATAAGGCTCCGGAGGCAGTGTGCTATTTCATGCCTCCTTCCAAAAGGCGGAGAGACGATTTTCAGGAGTCCAGAAAGGGAGACGATGCCGGCAAAGACGGTCACTATCAGGGATAACCGTACCGGGAAAGAGCACGAACTTCCGATCGAGGACGGAACGATTCGAGCCAACGATTTGCGACAGATCAAAGTCTCACCGGACGACTTCGGCCTGATGACTTACGATCCTGGATTCTTGGCCACGGCCTCATGCCGAAGCAAGATTACCTACATCGATGGCGATAAGGGCATTCTCGAGTACAGAGGCTATCCGATCGAACAATTGGTCGAGGACTACTCTCATCTCCACGTCGCCTATCTGCTGCTTCTAGGGGAGCTTCCGGACGCGGCGCAGTTTCAGGATTGGACTGATCAGATCCAGGAGCAGGCAGGGCTGCCGTCCCAGATCGAAAAGGTGATCCAGGAGCTCCCGGTCGAAGCCTACCCGATGGGGGCGCTTGCCGCGGGTGTGGCAGCTTTGTCAATGTTTTACCCCGATGGTCTTCAGGTTGAATCTGAGAAAGTTCGCCGGCTTCAGATCCACCGCCTGATCGCGAAGGTTCCAGCCCTGGTGGCCTGTGTCTATCGACGGCTCAAGGGTGAAGCCTTTGTCCCGCCGCAGGATGGCCTGTCCTATGCCGCCAACCTGCTTCACATGATGTTCAGCCAGCCCGGCACCGGCTACGAGGTAGATCCGATATTGGAGCAGGCCTTGGACACCCTTTTTATTCTTCATGCAGACCACGAACAGAACTGCAGCACCAGTGCGATGCGCAGTGTGGGAAGCTCGGGTGCAGACCCGTATTCCGCAGCAGCAGCTGCGATAGGAGCGCTTTCGGGCCCCTCGCATGGGGGCGCCAATGAGGCCGTCATTCGGATGCTGGAATCGATCGGTTCCAAAGAGCAGGTCGCCGAGCACATCAGGAGGGTCAAGATAGGCGAGTTCCGTCTGATGGGTTTCGGACACCGGGTCTACAAGAACTACGATCCCCGTGCCAAGATCATCAAGCTCTTGGCCGACCAGGTCTTTGAGATAACTGGGTCAAGTCCGTTGCTGGACATAGCTTTGAAGCTGGAGGAGATCGCTCTAGAGGACGACTATTTTGTTTCCCGGGCGCTCTATCCAAACGTGGATTTCTACTCGGGGTTGATCTATCAGGCGATAGGCTTTCCCCCCTCCATGTTTACCACCCTTTTCGCCCTCGGCCGTATGGCCGGTTGGCTTGCCCAATGGGATGAGATGCAGCGGGACCCTGAGCTGAAGATCGCGCGGCCTCGCCAGATCTTTCAGGGGTATGCACGCAGGGACGTCCCGTCCAAGGAGTCCGCTTCTATCTCGTCCTAGTGGCTCTTTTCCTAGATGAATCACATTTTCCTTTTTTCCGGGAGCTTTGGCTGGCCGCGGACCCAACCCATGGGAGGGGGGCCGGAGCTGTCTGAGATCTGTCCGCTTGAAACGGATCGACCCACTTGAAACGGATCGACCCAGAGGAAATTGGAGTATACTTAAGTTCATGCCGATTTTTGAGTATCGTTGTCGGGACTGTGAAAACCAGTTTGAGAAAATCGTCTTGGGGAGCTCCGAAGAGGCGGAGTGCCCGAGTTGCCACAGCGTGCACGCGGAGAAGCTGCTTTCTGCTTTCGCGGTTGGGGGAGGTCTAGGTTCTTCCCCCTCGAGTGAAAGTGGGCCCTGCCACTGCGGCGCGCCTCGGCGTGGGATGTGCGGCGATCTAGTGAACTAGCTTCAGGATCTCGTTGCGCCCTGTGCGCGGTTCTGTGACCAGTCCGATTCTTGATCGTTTCGTTTTAGGTAAAGAGATGCAGCAAACCTTTTTGGAAGGCTACAAGGCCCGCCTCGAGGGGATTGGCCGCTCCTTACAGACCCAACCCGATCAGCACCTCGAGTTTCTCGGGCGGAAGGATCTGATCGAGCGGATCTTGTTTCTGCGTGAGCAGAAAGATGTTCTGATCCTCGGACACAACTACATGGAGCCCCTTATCTACCACCTCTCCGGTGAGAAGGAGCGCGGAGATTCACTTGCGCTGAGCCGTCTGGCGGCCGAGTCGGACAAGCCGATTATTCTGTTCGACGGAGTGCGGTTCATGGCGGAGACGGCTAAGATCCTGAATCCGGAAAAGAAGGTGCTCATTGCCGATCTTGATGCCGGCTGTAGCCTAGCGGATCCCTTCACGGCAGAGGATGTCCTGGACTATCGGCGACGCTATCCAGATACCCCGGTAGTCACGTACGTCAATAGCTATGCCGCCATCAAGGCCGAATCCGATTATTGTTGTACTTCCGCCAATGCGCTCAAAGTGATCGAGCACTCCGCCCGAGAGTTCCGCACCGAAAGGGTCATCTTCTTTCCCGATTCTTTCATGGGTGAGAATTTGCAGCTTGAGTTCGATCGCCAGGGATCAGGTCTCGAGCTGATCTATCCGGGGAAGTACGACGAGAGGTTCGGTCGTTGCGAAGTGCATGAGAAATTCACTGCACAGCACATTGTTGATATCCGGAAACAGTTCAGGATCCCCAGAGGGGGCGCATCCGCTGCCGTCCTGGTCCACTGGGAATGCCGCGCCGAGGTTCTGGAAGAGGCGGATTTTTGTGGCAGTACCTCTCAAATGGCCAACTACGTCAGACAGCATACCGAGTTGGAGTGTGTTTACCTGGCCACGGAATGCGAAATGGCGGCGAACCTCGCCACCGAGTTTCCCCAAGTCGAGTTTGTCCAGACCTGCAATATCTTCTGTCAACACATGCGGAAAATCACCCTGGATAAGATCCTCCACAGTCTGGAATTCGAAGTGTTCGAGGTGGAGGTTCCGGAGGCGACCCGACAGGCTTCGCTGAGGGCCATCCAGCGGATGTTGGACATCGGCTAGCAATCTCGCGACAATCCCATCATAATAACTTCCCGCTGTCAGCTGACAGGGCTTCGACAAAGCTCAGCTGATGGTTCCAATTCATAGTAAACTCTGGCAATTGTGTGCATGCAGCCCATCACCGGAACGGGGCACGACGAAGTATGAAGATCAGAGAATTAGAGACACCGGCCGTCCTGGTGGACGTCGACATCATGGACAGGAACCTGCGGCGTCTGGCCACATACAGTGCCGAACACGGGTTGAGCGTCAGGCCTCATATCAAGACCCACAAGATTCCCGAATTGGCACATCGCCAGATCGGGCTGGGTGCGGTCGGCATTACCGTCGCCAAGCTGGGTGAAGCCGAGGTCATGGTCGACGGTGGCATTGAGGATGTTCTGATCGCATATCCCCTGTACGGAGAGGACAAGTGGCGTCGCCTCATGTCGTTGGCTGGGCGCGCCCAGATCACGATCAACCTGGATTCAGTTGAAATCGCCCGTGCCATCTCTGATCGAGCGAAAGAGGCGGGCGTCAGACTGAAGATGCTGGTGGAGTTCGATACCGGAATGAAGCGCTGCGGCCTTCCTGTCGAGCCCGATTCCATGTCCGTGGTCAAGCAAATCTTGGATTTGCCTGCGCTTGAGTTTCAGGGGCTCCTGATCTACCCCGGACATTTTTTGGAGGATCCCGAAGAGCGGACTTGTCTTCTCCATCTGGAGAACGAAATGATGTCCAATCTCGTCGACTGGTTTGCGGCCGAGTCGATCCCTTTGCCGACTCTGAGTGCGAGCTCGACACCGACGGCCTATATGTCACACCTGTTCACTGGGATCACCGAGATCCGACCGGGAACCTATATTTTCAACGACAAGAACACGGTCTGCTGCCAGGCCGCGACCTACGATGACTGTGCAGTCTCTGTACTCACTACCGTCGTCAGCAACCGCGTTCCCGGCCGGGCCGTGATTGACGGAGGCTCCAAGACTTTCTCCAGCGATGGGCTCCTCTCCGGAGATAATGTAGGCTTCGGCTATGTTGTCGAGGATCCCCAGGTCGAGGTTGTCTATCTTTCCGAAGAGCACGGACACTTTGGTATGGATAGAGCCACTACCCGATTCGAAGTCGGTGACCGGGTTCGGGTGATTCCGAACCATGTCTGCGCCTGCATCAACATGCACGACAAGATCTGGGGAGTCCAGGGTGAGGACGTCGTAGCCGAGTGGCAGGTTCTGGGCAGGGGAAAAGTCCAGTAGGCCGGCGTCTCTCGTCTCCAGCGTAACCCGCGTCCGCCATCATGAAAATCCCTGGAGAAGTCCTCTGCCTGTCGCGGTGGGATGTCGAGAGCGTGGGGCTCTCGATGGCCGATATTGTAGAGGCAACTGAAAAAGTCTTTCTAGCCAAGGGCAGCGGCAAGACTGAGATGCCTCCCAAGGCTGGAATCTATATTCGCGAGGACGCCTTCATCCACGCGATGCCTGCCTATGTCGAGCCGGCAGAGGCCGCGGGGCTGAAGTGGGTGGCGGGGTATCCTTCCAACACGTCCGCCGACCTACCCTATATCCCGGGTCTGATCATCCTGAATGATCCGGATACGGGGCTGCCCCTGTCGGTAATGGATGCGACCTGGATCACTGCCATGAGAACCGGAGCCGCTACCTGGCCAGGGCAGGATCGCAATCGCTGGCCATACTGGGATGCGGAGTTCAGGGGCGATCGAATCTAGAGGCTTGATGGAAGTGCTGAAGGATCTGCAGGAAGTGTTGGCCTATTCGACAAGAGCCGAATCTGCCCAGCAATTCAGCCGAGAGTGCCAGGAAAGGTGCGGCCTTCCCTGCACAGTGTGCGACTCACCTCTAGAAGCCGTGCGTGCGGCCGACGTGATCGTGACCGCCGGCCCTCCAATCGTACGGAACCCCTCGCCTGTGATCCTACCAGACTGGATTCAAGAAGGAGCCTTCATCTGTACGCTGGATTACGACTCCTACTTGACTCCCGCTGCCATGCATGCAGTCGACTCGTTCGTAACCGACGATGTCGAACAGCTGCTGTACTACAAAGGCGACGGGTACTTTGCCGGGATACCCGAGCATCCCCTTGAACTGGCGGAGATCGTCTGTCGTCACAAGCCCGGGCGGCAGTCCGAAACAGAGCGAATTTCCTCTGTCCATTTGGGTCTGGCCCTGGAAGACGTGGCAACCGCCCGGCTCATCTATCTCCGCGCTTCTGAAAAAGGTGTGGGGACGCACCTCGAACTGTAGCCAAAGATTATGGGTATCCTTCTTCGAAATCGGTTTGATATTTCGCGGTTTAAGCCTTAATCGGTTGTCTTCTCCGGAACAAATCCCCTCGGAGCTAGTTCTCAGCGCCTAATCGTTCGAGACCCTGCCGTGCGTACTCGTTCTCAGAGTTCAGGCGCAGGGCGTCGCGGTAGAGCTCACGGGCTCTGACCAGATCTCGACGACTCTCGGCACAATAGGCCAGTCCGGCATACGCGAAGTCGTCTTTCGGGTTTACTTCGAGAGTTCTTCTGAAACTTGCCTCGGCCCTATCCAGAGCTCCCAGCCGTGCCAGGGAAGCCCCCAGGTTGTAGTGAACCCGAGCTTTGTTGGGGCTCTTGGTCGCGGCATCTCCCCACAGGGTGACCTCGTCCTTCCAGACTTCGTTTCGGGCCAATGTCAGGGGAACCATCAGCAGGGTTAGCAGGAGTGTCACGCTCCAGGTGCGCCAAGACCAAGACTTCAGATCGCTTCTTCCCACCAGCAACGAGCCCACCGCCAGGGAAAAGCCAGCGAAAGGCAGGTAGAGACGGCTTTCACTGAACAGGTCCGAGTTGGGGATGATCCAGGAGGGAGCGTACGCCATCAGAATCCAGAAGAGTCCCAATACCTCTACGGGGCGCTTGCGCCTCATCCAGTAGGCCAGCGCGCAGAATCCGAACAGAACGGTGGCTGCGAGAATGACTGTCTCCCTCTCGGGCTGTCCAATATCATGATCCAGGTTGAGCGATAGGGGCCAGAACATCAGACCTAGGGACTTCCAAAACACGACGGGCTGCGCGAGCCAGTAGCCAGTTGCGTCCGGGTGATTCCAGGCGATCTCGGCTGGCGCATAGCTCACCATCGAGTCGACCAGCCCAGCGAAGTTGACGAGTGCCCCTGCCGTCCACAGGAGCCATCGAGAGGAATTGAGCCCGATGAGAAAGGGCGTCATCGCTAGTGCGTCGGCGCGACTCCAGACGGCGAGCTGAAAGAAGAACAATCCCGCCCAGGGACGTCGGCGGGCCAGGATCATCGCGGCCAGCGAGAAACAGGACATCAAGAGGACGGATTGGGACCAGATGTAGTTGACCGTCTGGCTCTGGAGGGGATGGAGAGCAAACAGCAGTGCCGCCATGAAGGACAGCTCCAGGCTGCCAAATAGGCGAAGGGTCAGGGTAAACAACAGAATAGATGACAGGGCATGCAGAACGACGCTGAGCAGGTGGTAGCATCCGGCGTCTGCTCCGAAAAAGTGATAGATCTGGCGCATCGTCCAAAGCGTCAGGGGGCGACCGCCATACTGATCCAGGAAGGCCGTGAAAGGAAAGTTCTCGGTGATGTATGGATTCTGGAGCATCAAAGGGTAATCGTCGTAGTGGAAAGCTCCGGGAAAGGAATTCCAGTAGGTAAGTCCCGTCGCAATAACCAGAAGCGCGCACATTACCCAGCCCGAGAACCCGAAGGCGTCTCGGGGAGCCGATCCCGTAGCAGAATCAAGGTTTGCTGGAGCTGTACCCTCTGAAGTCACGAAGGAGTGCCATTATGATTCATTTAGAGGCCAGACGACAGCGAACCTGGTTGGCGGCAAGCACTAACCCGATTCTTCGAAACGTCTGAACGTCGCACGTCTCCTGTCCTCCGAAGGTGACGCGAACGGGTGAACTACCAGCGTTACGAAGCCAAGTCCGACAGAGCCGCGAACGACTTGAGCCGTTAGCAACATGAGCCCAGGTTCCGAGGAGAGAGCCGGACAACAGCGCGAATCCCCAGTAGTCGGAAGTTTCTTTCTCGAATGGGGCAGCACCGCTGGGGGGGAACTGACCAGGAACCGTATGATTGTCTTGCCGCTCCCGACCGAGGAATGTGCGCTTATGGAGCCGCTTGGATAACGGAGGAAAATGATGAAAATTGTCATGCATGATCCATTGCCTTTGGACGAGTATCTTGCGGCAGTTCAGGATGCTGCCCCCTCTGCGGAAATAGTTGTGGCGTCGAAAGAGAACGTTGCCGAGGACCTGAGAGATGCCGAGATCTTTTTCGGATTCCATTCACCTGAGGTGTTTCGTCAGGCGACAAAATTGCGTTGGATCCAAGCCACCTCTGCGGGCATTGAGACACTGCTGGTGCCGGAACTTGTAGCGCGTGGACTTATCATTACGAACGCCAGCGGACTCTATGCGTCACCAGTTGCCGAGACAGCCTGGGCGCTGACGCTGGCGTTGTTCCGACGAATACCAACGTATTTACGGCAACAGCAAGAGCATCGCTGGGAGATCCAGATGCCGGGCGACTTGGATGGCAGCATTGCCGGTGTCATCGGTCTAGGGGGCATTGGGAGTCACTATGCTCGAGTATCCGCTGCCTTTGGAATGCGCGTCGTTTCCGTCGATCGGCATCAGCCACCGAAGCCAGACTTTGTCGAATCTCTCTGGCCCATGGATAGGCTCAACAACCTGTTGGAGATGTCTGATGTCGTCTTGATCTCGTGTCCTCTCTGGTCAGAGTCAAGGCACTTGATCAACCGCGAGACTCTGGCTCAAATGAAGCCGACAGCCTTTCTCGTGAACATTGCCCGTGGTGGCATAGTCGAGGAAAACGCACTCCTGGAGGCTCTCCAATCGGGCCAGATCGCGGGGGCAGGGATCGATGTCTGCGAAACCGAACCGCTTCCAGCCGAGAGTCCACTCTGGGAAGCCCCCAACCTGATCCTTACACCTCACTTCGCCGGTTTCTCTGGACAGCGGTTAAGTCGCCTGACGAAGCTCTTTCGCGAAAACCTGAAGCGCTACCAGAGCGGCGAGCGGCTGGTGAACGAAGTGGACCAGGAAAAGGGATATCCGGTACCAGTGTAAGACGAAACACCAAAGTCGAGTGCCCAACTTCAGTCAGAGCGGTCAGAAGTCCGGACCACGCGGCGGCTGCGAGCTGAATCATTCCGAGAAAAAAACTTCGGTTATCGTTAGCCACGAACATCGAGAGCAGCGTGACCCCTGTAGGACGGGCACTCCTGCCCGTCGCGGACACCGACGGGCAAGAGTGCCCATCCTACAGGTCACCGTTCTGTCAGATGCTGATCCCTGCACCTTCTTCTTGTCGCTGAAATTTCAGGTTAGGCCCGCCCCCGCTACGCTGCCCATTCGAGAAAGAAACTTCCGGCTACTGGGGATTTGTGCGTCACTGCGTGGGGAAGAGTTGTCCGGTTCTCTCCTCGAAACCGGGGCTCATTTTGCTAACGGATCAAGTCGTTCGCGGCTCTGTCGGACTTGGCTTCGTAGCGCTGGTAGTCCACCCGTTGGCGGCACCTTCGGAGGACAGGAGACGTGCGACGTTCAGACGTTTCGACGTGCGACGTATTCTTGAAGTTTCAGCTTAGTCCCACCTCCAGGAAGCCCTGGCCCCACTCGAGAAAACAACTTCGGTTCGAGACCGAACCCACGTTTCACTGGCACAGTCATATCGAAGTTTTAGCCTAGAGGTCCCACCAGCTGGCGCGAGATGATTCTTTTTTTACTTGCGAAGTCATCACCTACACCAATGGTGTTATTGCGTGTAGCCCAGGGTTGCAATGCGAATCGAGCTACCCTGGGTATAAGTTGCCCCGTTGTTCTTACGCTGAAAGCGTTATTCCCACCACTTCTCCCAGCGCGCGCCCGGGTTCCCTTGTAACTGCCGAGATTGCCCTTCCAGCCTCAAAGATCTAGTATGCACTCGGTAAGAAGGAAGGTTGCCCCGCAATCCGGAGGCCCCGTTGATAGGGAAAATCGTCTCTCATTACAAGATCACGGCGAAGCTTGGCGAGGGAGGGATGGGTGCGGTCTACCGGGCCACCGAAAGCCTCCTGGGTCGCGAGGTGGCGCTGAAGATCCTGCCTGAGAGGTTCGCCCAGGATCACCTGCGAATTGGCCGCTTTCGGAGAGAGGCGAAGGTGCTGGCGTCTCTCAATCATCCCCACATCAGCATCATCCACGGTCTGGAGCAATAGGGAGACGTATGGGCGTTGGTCCTGGAGCTGGTCGATGGGTCGACCTTAGCGGAGCGAATCGCGGAGGGTCCGATAGCCATGAAGGAGACTCTCCAGGTTGCTCTGGAGATCTCCCAGGCTCTGGAGGCGGCTCATGAGAAAGGAATCGTTCGCCGAGATCTGAAGCCGCCAACGTAAAGATCACCCCCGAGGGGACGGTCAAGGTCCTGGACTTCGGCCTGGCCAAGGCTATGGAGACCGAGCTTTCGGAGCAGGAAGCTACGCGCTCACCCACGCTGACAATGGAGGCCACACAGGAGGGAATGGTCCTGGGAACCGCGGCCTGCATGAGTCCGGAACAGACCCTTGGGCAGGCGGTGGACAAACGAACGGACATCTGGGCCTTCGGCGTCGTGCTTTTCGAAATGCTCGCCGGCAGGGGGATGTATGCGGGAAGAAGCCTGACCGAGACACTCGCGGCGGTGATTCACCAGGAGGCGAGCCTGGAAGAGCTACCCCAGGACACCCCTTGGAAGCTCCGAGAGCTATCGGAACGTTGTCTGCGGAAGGATCCGAGAATGAGACTGCGGGACATGGGGACGCCCGCATCGCCATCGGCGAATGTCTCTCCGGCACCCCAACGACAGAGGAGCAAGCGCTTGTTCCCACTCAAAAGCGACCGCTCTGGCGTCGTCTGGCTCCCTGGACGGCGGTGCCAATCCTGGCAGGCCTGGCGTGGTTTGTCTCACCCCAGCCCTCGATCCAGGAGAAGCCGGTGTCACGTTTCGAGATCCCTTTGGGTGAAGGCCTGGTCCTCAATCATTACTTCCGCCCAGCGATGGCGCTCTCCCCTGACGGAACGAATCTGGCGTTTATCTCGGCCTCGGAGGCGAAGAATGTCACGGTGTCGAACGGCCTCGGGCCAAAGCAGGTTTCGGACAGGAAAATCTATCGGCGTTCCTTAGATCGGTGGCAGACGGTTCCCCTTGCCGACGAAAACGTGATCTTTCCCGTTTACTCTCCTGACGGGAAGTGGTTGGTAGTCGGCTCGGGGCGTCCAGATTACAAGCTGAAGAAGTTCCCTCTGGACGGAGGGCCATCGACTACGATTTGTGACACCTTGGGGTTACTTGAGTCAACTGAATACCAACAAAAAGTTATTTAGAACCTGAAGATAGTGGTCTGTTCTGTGTTTTCATATTTTTCATGTCTTGGAGTTCGGGCTTCTCACGGCAGATCTGTTCTTCCCATCAAATATCGGTCGCACTCACGCGCGGCCTCCCGGCCTTCATTGATGGCCCAGACCACCAGGCTTTGGCCGCGGCGTATGTCTCCTGCGGCAAAGATTCCTGGGATGCTGGTCAAGTAGCTTCCGTACTCCGCCCGGGCGTTGGTGCGGTCGTCTCTCTCGACTCCGAGCTGTTGGAGAAGCTGATCTTCGGGTCCATGAAAGCCCAGGGCCAGCAGAACCAACTGGGCTTGCCATACTCTTTCGGTACCCGGGACTTCCTGCGAGGCCCAGCTTCCATTGGCTTTCGAGCACTTCACCTGAACCGTATGTACTGCTCCTACCTGGTCGTCTGAGTCCCCTGACAGCTTCTTGGTCACGATGGAGAAGGTCCTGGGATCCTCGCCGAATACGGCGGAGGCCTCCTCCTGGCCGTAGTCCATGCGGTAGACCTTCGGCCACTCGGGCCAGGGATTGTCGGGGGCTCGTTTATCGGGAGGGCGAGGCAGGATCTCGAACTGGGACAGGCTTCTGCAGCCTTGGCGCAGGGCGGTGCCAACACAGTCGGTACCGGTATCGCCCCCACCTATGACGACGACGTCCTTGTCCAGCGCCGAGATGTAGTCGGTTTCTGAGTGGCTCCCGGAGAGCAAGATTTTGGTGCTGGCGTGCAGGTACTCCATCGCAAAGTGGACGCCCTTGAGCTGACGGCCCGGAATGGGAAGGTCTCTGGGCTTGGTTGCTCCGGTACAGAGCACTACCGCATCGAAGTTCTTCAAGAGCTTCTCTGCCGAGTAGTCTTTGCCGACCTCAGTGTGGGTCAGAAACCGTACCCCTTCCTCCTCCATGAGCTCGACTCGGCGTTGGACGATCTCCTTGTCCAGTTTCATGTTTGGGATTCCGTAGAGCAGCAGTCCTCCAATTCGGTCATCGCGCTCGAACACCATGGTGGTGTGGCCCGCCCGATTCAATTGGTCAGCACAGGCCAGGCCGGCGGGCCCGGAGCCCACGATGGCGACCTTTTTCCCGGTCCTGATCCGCGGCGGCTGTGCCGAGACCCAGCCTTCGGCAAATCCGCGATCGATGATGGCCGCCTCGATGCTCTTAATGGTGACGGGGGAGCCGGTGGGTTCCAGTACACACGAGCCCTCACAGGGAGCGGGACAGACCCGTCCCGTGAACTCGGGGAAGTTGTTGGTCTTGTGAAGGCGATCTAGTGCTTGGCGCCACAGGCCTCGATAGACGAGATCGTTCCACTCCGGGATGAGATTATGAATGGGGCAGCCACTGGCCATCCCCGACAGGAGTTCTCCGGTGTGACAGAAGGGCACTCCACAACCCATACAGCGCGCTCCCTGCTGGCGGAGCTTTTCATCTGGAATGTGATCGTGAAACTCATGCCAATGCTTGATGCGCTCCCGTGCAGGATGGCTATCCGGGAGCTCGCGAGGATATTCCAGGAATCCTTTTGTCTTACCCATGGATCACGTCCCTGTATTTTGGGACCGAAACACTCACCACCACCCTCATTGAAACTCTTCTACTGTCCGTCGACACGGGCCGCATCCACCGTGTTCTGCTGGAACGCTGCCATAATCGATTCTTCTTCGGGTAAGCCCTTCTCGGGCATTCGGTTCTGGGCTTCGATTATCCTCCGGTAGTCGGTCGGATAGATCTTGACGAACTTGGGCACCAGACTTTCCCAGGAGGCAAGCACCCGTCGGCCAAGCGCGCTGTTGGTATAAGAGACGTGCTTTTCGAGCATCCGGCTGACGATTCTCAGATCTTCCTGATCTTCCAGAGGGAAGAGTTCGACCATCGCTTGATTGCAATGGGAGGCAAAGTCGCCGGTCTGATCCAGGACAAAGGCGGTGCCACCGGACATGCCTGCCGCAAAATTACGGCCAGTGGGCCCCAGCACCACTACGCAGCCCGCGGTCATGTACTCGCAGGCGTGGTCGCCCACAGCCTCGACCACCGCCTGGACGCCGCTATTTCGGACGCAGAACCGCTCTCCCGCCATCCCTCTGATATACGCTTCGCCAGCGGTGGCTCCGTAGAAGGCCACGTTGCCGATGATGACGTTCTGTTCTGCCAAGAACCTGGAACCCTCGGGCGGATAGACGATTATCTTGCCTCCCGAGAGGCCCTTTCCGATGTAGTCGTTGGAGTCACCTTCCAGGGTCATCGTCATTCCTGGAGGAATAAAGGCTCCGAAGCTCTGGCCGGCGGAGCCCTTGAAGTGGAGTTCGATGGTGTCCTCGAGCAGTCCCTGTGCGCCGTGGCGCCGAGTCACTTCACTTCCCACGGCGGTTCCTACAGCGCGGTTGCGGTTCCGTATGGGAAGGGTCGCCTCGACCGGATCTGCTGACTCCAGAGCCGGTCGGCAGAGGACCATCAGCTCAGTGTGGTCTAGCGACTCCGCGAGTCTATGGTTCTGAGGGATCTGGCGAAAACGTCCTACATCGGCTGCTACCGGAGGACGATAGAAGATATCAGAAAAATCCAGCCCGCGGCCTTTCCAGTGTTCCACTGCCTTCGCGGTTCCTAGCCGGTCGGTTCGGCCGACCATCTCGGTGAGAGTTCGGAATCCGAGAAGAGCCATCAACTCCCGCACTTCGGTGGCGAGGAAGCGCATGAAGTTGACGACGTGAGAGGGTTCTCCCTCGAACCTCTCGCGTAGGACCGGATCCTGGGTGGCGACGCCGACAGGGCAGGTGTTCAGGTGGCAGACCCGCATCATGATACACCCCAGAGCTACCAGTGGAGCTGTCGCGAACCCGAACTCCTCTGCCCCCAACAGAGCCCCGATCACCACATCCCTTCCCGTCTTGAGCTGACCATCGACCTCTACCACGATGCGGCTGCGTAGGTTGTTGAGCAGCAGCACTTGATGGGTCTCAGCTAGGCCAAGTTCCCAGGGAGCCCCCGCGTGTTTGATACTTGTCAAGGGAGAGGCTCCGGTGCCGCCGTCGTGACCACTGATCAGGACGACATCGGCATGTCCTTTGGCTACTCCAGCGGCGATGGTACCTACCCCGACCTCGGCCACCAACTTCACGCTGACGCGAGCCTCGCTGTTGGCGTTCTTCAAGTCGTGGATCAATTCGGCCAGGTCTTCGATGGAGTAGATATCGTGATGCGGAGGGGGAGAAATGAGTCCCACGCCGGGCGTGGAATGCCGAACCTGTGCAATCCAGGGATATACCTTGTGGCCAGGAAGCTGTCCTCCCTCACCCGGCTTGGCTCCCTGCGCCATTTTGATCTGAAGTTCGGAGGCATTGACGAGGTACTCGCTGGTCACACCAAAACGACCGGAGGCTACCTGTTTGATGGCACTGTTGCGGGAATCCCCATTCTCATCAAGAACATAGCGGCTGGATTCTTCACCGCCTTCGCCGGTGTTGCTTTTCCCGCCGATTCGATTCATCGCAATGGCCAAGGACTCATGTGCCTCTTTGCTGATGGAACCGTAAGACATAGCGCCGGTCTTGAAGCGCTTGAGGATTTCTTCAACGGGTTCCACTTCCTCGATTGGGATGGGTTTTGCAGGGAATCGAAAGTCAAAGAGGCCCCGAAGAGTGCATCGTCTTTTTGTCTGCTCGTTTACCAATTGACTGTATTCCCGGAAGACCTGGTAGTTCCCGGTGCGACAGGCGTATTGTAGCTTGTGGACCGTCTGGGGATTGAAAAGGTGATATTCCCCTTCGCTGCGCCATTGATACTGACCTCCGGACTCGAGCCCCGGTACCCTGACCGACGATTGAGGGAAAGCTCTCTGGTGCCTGAGTCTGATCTCCTGGGCCACCACATCCTGCCCTACACCGCCCAAACGCGAGGCGGTCCAGGTGAAGTATTTGTCCACGAATTCTCGGTCCAGGCCGATCGCTTCGTAGACCTGAGCCCCTCGGTAGCTCTGAGCGGTTGAGATACCCATCTTGGACATGATCTTGACGATCCCTTTATCGATGGCTTTGATATAGTTCTCGACGGCGTGATCCAGGTCCGACTCTGACCGCTGTTCCTGTGCGAGTAGGTCTTGCACCGTGGCAAAAGCCAGATACGGGTTGACGGCCGCCGCCCCATGGCCGATCAGCAGTGCAAAATGGTGGACTTCCCTCGGCTCGCCGCTCTCGAGGACAAGTGCAGTCCTGGTCCTGGTGCCCTCCCGAATCAGGTGATGGTGGACCCCCGAGATCGCCAGAAGCGCTGGCAGTGGAGCGAGTGATTCGTTTGCCCCCCGGTCTGAAAGGATCAGGATCTCGTTGCCGTCAGCAACGGCCCGGCTCGCTTGGACACAGAGCTTGCCCATCGCCTCATCCAGGCCTGGGCCGTCTACCTCTTTAGGGCACAGAATAGAGAGAGTCGCCGATCTAAACCCGCCGGGCCCGCTACCATCCAGCCCCCTGAAGCGATTTAGGTCGCGATCCCTGAGTACGGGTGAGCTGAGCTTGATCTGCCGAGCCGAATCCGGCCCCGGTTCGAGCAAATTGAGCTCCGCTCCCAGGGTGGTTTCGAGCGACATGATCAGAGCCTCGCGAATGGCGTCGATCGGTGGATTGGTTACCTGGGCAAAGAGCTGTTTGAAGTAGTTGTATAGCAATTGGGAGTGGTCAGAAAGAGCAGCCAGGGGCGTGTCCGTTCCCATCGAACCGAGGGCTTCGACGCCGCTTTCAGCCATCGGTCGCATCAACAATTCCAATTCTTCGGAGGTATATCCGAAGATTTTCTGATGCAGCTTTACCGAGGGTGGGTCAAGAATTTCGGAGGCAGGACCTTCTGGTAGTTGCTCCAGATCGAGCAGATTTTCGCCCAGCCAGACGGAATAGGGCCGTTGGGACGCAATCTCGTGCTTTAGCTCATCATCGGTAATAATCCGACCCAATCGTGTATCCACCAGGAACATGCGGCCGGGTTCCAGTCTTCCCTTGTAGAAGACCTTCTCCGCCGGGATGTCAAGGACCCCGACTTCAGATGCCATGATGACGAGATCGTCCGTGGTCACGTAGTAGCGCGAAGGACGAAGCCCGTTTCGGTCCAGGACGGCGCCCACGCTCAGCCCATCGGTGAAAGCGATCGAGGCTGGACCGTCCCAAGGCTCCATCAGGCAGGAGTGGAACTCGTAGAAGGCCCGCTTTTCCTCGCTCATCGATGGGTTGCCGTTCCACGGCTCTGGAATCATCATCATGACCGCATGGGGCAGGGATCGCCCCGTCAACGCCAACATCTCCAGGGTATTGTCGAACATAGCTGAATCGCTGCCGTCCTCGTCGATGATCGGCAAGATCTTTGCCATGTCGGATCCCAGGAGGTCCGAACGGAGGAGCCCCTGTCGCGCGTGCATCCAATTCACGTTGCCACGCAGCGTGTTTATCTCCCCGTTGTGGCAGAGGTATCGATAGGGATGGGCCCGACTCCAGTTCGGGAAGGTGTTGGTGCTGAACCGGGAATGGACCAAGACCAGGGCGCTCTCAATCGCCGGATCCAACAATTCGGGATAGAAGTCGGTTAGCTGACTGGCCAACAGCATGCCCTTGTAGACTATGGTCTTGTAGGACAAGCTGGGTATGTAGAACATGTCGCGGCTGGCGAACTGAGACGCCTTGACGGCATGCTCGACCCGCTTCCGAATGATGTAGAGCTTGCGTTCGAATGCCAGCTCGTCTTCGAGATCCTGACCGCGTCCAATAAAGACTTGACGGATCACGGGCTGTCCATTTCGCGCCGTTGCTCCAAGCGAGCTGTTGTTTACTGGGACGGTGCGCCAGCCGAGAGGTCGTTGCCCCTCCTCCCGAATCGTCCTCTCAAACAAGCGCTCGCACTCTTCCTTTTCGGCAGTATTCGGGGGCAGGAACACCATCCCAACCCCGTAGTCTCCGAAGGAAGGCAAGGAGATCCCCAACTCGGGGCAGACCAGTGAGAAAAATCGGTGGGGTACCTGCAAAAGCAGGCCGGCACCATCACCGGTATTCTCCTCGCTTCCGCAGGCTCCCCGGTGTTCCAGGTTGAGCAGCATCTGGACGGCCTGCTGGACCAGCTTGTGGGAGCTGCGGCCTTTGAGGTCCACCAGGAAGCCGATCCCACAGGCATCATGCTCCTGCTTCGGATCGTATAGCCCTTGTCTGGGAGGTGTTCCTCTATTCATCATCTCTCTCTAATTCGTTCACTCGACCAGCCACGATCCGACAATCGGCAGCCACGGTTCGCCCCGCTGGGAACACTTGACCCTTTCTGCCGACAGGTTGGGCCTGAGCAGAAGGGTGCTCCTGTTTCCTATCATGATCACGCTCGAGGAATCCGGGCAGGATCACACGGGCTTTTCAATCGGTTCCGAGACTCTCGGTCCCGCTGTTCCGGGGATAAAAGTCCCCCCGGATGTCCTTGTCCCCCAGGTTGACAAAGACTCTGGTCGACTCGCTGCGCGTGCCGTTGCTATCGTCTGGTTTCTGTAGCAGTTGGATGAAGCGTTCGGCGGTCGGACTTGTTTTGATATTGCGGCGCTGGATGATTCCCAGGGGACGGACGAGCCTGGGCTTGGTCAGTTCCAACGCTGCCAAGGAGCCGGCTCGGACCTCCCTCTCCAAGGTTGGTAGTGGCAGCAGGGCGACGCCGGCACCCTCTTCAATCGCCTTCTTGATATTTTCGATGTTGTCGAATTCGAGTACCACATCGACCGAGATACCCTGATCACGCAAGAACTTGTCCACCTTTCGGCGGATGTCTAGATCGCGATCGAATCCGACATACGCCTGACCCGACAATTCTTCTGCTCTGATCCTCTTGTGCCGAGTCAGAAGGTGCTCCGGATGACAGGCCAAAAGCATCACTTCCTCCCGCCAAGGGAGGAAGGTGACTTCTCTGCTGCTACGGGGAAAGGACACCAAACCCAGGTCAGCCGTTCCGTCAAGGACCTTTTCGTACACCCGTGTAGGATGTAAGTATTCAATATGTATCCGGGCGTGCGGCTGGCGTTCCAGGATCCGTTCCACGTAGTGGCTCATATCCCTGAACCCGATCGAGTAGATCGCGGCTATCTGAAGTGTTGCTGCCAAATGCTCCCGGCCTCTCTGAATGGATGCCTCCAACTCGAGATATTGCTCGACGACGGTCTTGCAGCCGTGGTAATAGATCTTTCCCATGTCGGTAAGCTGGAGTGGCCGGGTAGAGCGGTCGATCAATTCCACCCCAAGTTTGTGCTCCAACTGGAGCACGATCTGGCTGGCTGCCGACTGCGAGATCTTGTTGGTCTCTGCAGCCAATGAGAAGCTTCGGTTGCGAGCGACGTCGCAGAATATCTTGAGTGATTCAATTCGCACGATGGCTTAGCATACCATGCCTTCTTCTAATATCAAGCGAAAGTGGTATAAGTATCACTAATATTATTGGGTCAGCCCCGTTTTCGGGGCTGAAGATTGGGCCCGCCAAGGGAAGGGCTCAGGGAGGATCGATGGAACAGTTCTATGGAATCTATCCGGCTTTGGTCAGCCCTTTCGACGCGAAGGGTGAACTCAATACCTCGGTGATTCAGGATTTGGTGGACTGGCATCTAGGGGTCGGGGTGGACGGTTTCTACGTCTGTGGCGGTACGGGCGAAGGATTGCTGCTGACGCTGGAGGAGCGGAAGCTCATGACGGAGGCCACCGTCAAGGCCGCCAACGGTCGTGGGAAGGTAATCGTGCATGTGGGAGAGATATCCACGCGGGCTGCTGTTGACCTGGCTCAACACGCGCAGGCCAACGGAGCCGATGCGATCAGTGCCATCCCCCCCATTTACTATCCGGCCGATCGGCCTGCGCTAGTGGAGCACTATCGACTGGTTTCTGCAGCGGCTGATTTGCCATTGTTCGTCTACCATATCCCAAGCAGTACTGGAAGCACGATGACGGTCGACCTGATGCGGGCACTGCTCGAGATTCCAAACGTCAAAGGCATCAAGTTCAGTGACTACTCCCATTCCCTGATGCGTGACCTGGGTATGCTCGCTCCGGACATGGTTGTTTACTCAGGCAACGATGACGTCTTTCTCTCCGGTCTCATCATGGGAGCAAACGGAGGCATCGGCCTGACCTATAATTTCATGCCTCAGCTTTTCGTCGGAATCTATCGGGCCTTCCAGTCCAAGGATCTGAGTCTGGCCCGGGAACTGCAGTGGAAGGCTTGCGACATGATTCAGACGCTATTGAGCATTGCTGGTCCAACTATTGCTTCGGCGAAGGTGGCCATGGGCCATCTGGGATACGATGTGGGTCTTCCTCGACTCCCAATCCGCCCTTTGACAGAGGAGGAGGCCCGCACCGTCACCGAGCGGTTGGATGAGTTGGGACTGGGTAATCCCTAGGTGGGCAGGCCCCTTGGAATTTTTCTATGAAGGATGTAGTTATCATCGGGGGTGGTCCAGCCGGCTCCGCGCTGGGATGTTATCTCTCCCTGGCGGGGATCTCGAACGTGATTCTGGAGAAATTCTCCCATCCGCGTCCCCACGTCGGAGAATCCCTGGTACCTGCCACAACCCGGGTCTTCAAGGAGATCGGTTTCCTCGAGACCATGGAATCTGAGGGTTTCGTCAAGAAGTTCGGTGCTTCCTGGCACTCTCCCGCACCCGAGAGCGAGTTCGCGATCTGGTTCAAGGAGTTTCCACAGCCGGGGGTCGACCAGGACTACACTTATCACGTAGATCGCAGCCGTTTCGATCAACTCCTCTTTCAGCGCGCGCGCCAGCTTGGATCCGACGTGCAGGAAGGAGTGGGAGTCCGCCAAGTGCTCTTCGAGGACGGGCAGGCCAGCGGAGTTCTTTGCTCCCGTGACGGAGGCGATTTTCGCATTCCTGCTCGGGTGGTAGTGGATGCCAGCGGACGCAATGGCGTACTGGGCAACCAGCTCAGACTCCGAAAAAATGACCCCACCTTCAACCAGTTTGCGGTCCATTCCTGGTTCGAAGGGGTAGAGCGGGGAACGGGGCCCACTGCCGACTTCATACACATCTACTTCCTACCCGTGAAGCGGGGCTGGGCCTGGCAGATCCCCATCACCTCCGGTGTGACCTCGGTGGGAATTGTCGCCGAGCGGGAGGTATTCCGCGATTCCAAGGGACGGATTGAGGAATGGTTCCTGGAAATGACCAGTCTCAGCCCGGATCTGGCAAGCGCGATGCGGTCCGCAGAATCGGTGACGCCCTTCCGGTCCGAGGCCGACTATAGCTATTCGATGGATCAATTTGTCGGGGATGGATTCCTGATGGTAGGCGATGCTGCCCGCTTCGTGGACCCCATATTCTCGTCCGGAGTCAGCGTGGCCTGCTACAGCGCTAAGTTTGCCTCCGCCGAAATTGTTCGGGCCCTCGAGGCGGGAGACGTGAGCAGGGCCAGTTTCCAGCCCTATGAGACGAGGCTAAGGGCGGGAGTAGGTGTCTGGTACGAGTTCATCAGCCTTTATTACAAACTGATGCACCTTTTCAGTCACTTCATTACCGACGATCGATATCGTCTTCAGATTCTCCAGCTGCTTCAGGGCGAGGTCTACGACCGCGAGAAGGCAGGCGTCCTGGATGAGATGCGCAAGGTGATCAAGACAGTAGAAGAAACGGAAGGCCACGTCTGGAGGCCGTACCTTTCGGACATCCCGATCGACTAAGCTGAAACTTTATTTGAGGATTTGGATAAAAAGAGAACTTAACGCATTGATTTAAAGTTGGATAGGGACTTTTCCAGGCGATTCTCCAAAAGACCGTGGCACGGACTTCCAGGCCGTGATTGTGGAGTCTCCGGCTCCACCGGACGGTCATCACGGGCAGGGATGCCCGTGCCACTTCAGGACACTGAAGTTTCGTTCTCGAATGGGGCTAGCGCTTCCTGGGAGCGATGCTAAGCAGGAGCTTCTTTGCCCTTGACGTTGCCGAGACTTGATCCGAACGGGCACGGTGGACGGCGGCCTGGAAACCACCGATACCGTCCTTCATGAGTTGGCTGTGGGCAGTCCGGAGAAGCGGGCGATTGTGTTGCGCAGGGTCTCCGAGGTGCCAGACCAGAGAGTGCCGGCTAGTGAGTCCTTCAGATCCTGCTGGACGGTGGACTCCTCCAGGTAGCCTCGTACTCCCATGATCTGCAGAGCGTCCAATTGAACCTGAATGGCAGTTTCGGTGACGAACAGCTTGACGATGGCGCCCTGCTGGGTCAGGGGATGCACTGTTGCGGACTGCTGAAGGCGTTCGGCCATGTCGTAGACGGTCTGACGGCAGATCTGATGCCGCATGACCATGTTGGCGATTTTGGCAGAAACCTGCTGGAAGGCGCCGATCGGACGCCCGAACTGCTCCCGTTCCCTGGCCCACGCGGTACAACTGTCGATGCTACGCTGCATGGGTCCCAGGAGAGTCGAGGGCAGAAGTGCCCGCTCCCAACCGGTTGACTCCGTCAGAATACCTACCCCACCCCCTTCGGCTCCAACCACGTGGTCCATGGGTATCGAGACTCCGTCGAAGTGTAGTTCACCCATTTCGATGCCTTTCAATCCTGACTTGTTGAAGACCTCTCCGCGAGAGACTCCCTCCCATCCCAGATCGACCAGAAAGGCGGTCAGGCAAAAAGGACCCGGTTCCTCAGAGGTGCGTGCGAAAACCAATGCCAGATCGGCATCGGGGGCGGCGGTAACATAGGCTTTGCTTCCATCGAGTCGAAAGCATTCCCCCTTGTGCCGCGCAGTCGTTTGGATCGAAAAGGCATCGCTGCCAGCTCCGCGCTCGGTGATGGCATGGGCTCCGATCAGCTTACCAGCGATCATGTCGGGTAGATATCGTTCCTTCAGTTGGGGGCTGGCTGTCACCTGTAGGGTCATTTGCAGGCTCAGCACCTGGGAGCAGAGACCGAAGATCAGCCCTCCCTGGTTGCAGCCATAGCCAAGCCCCTCGTAGGTAGCCACCAGGTGTGTCAAGGGGAGGCCGCTGCCGCCATACTTCTTTTCTAGACACCCGCCCAGTACCCCGAAGCCAGCACAAGCCCGCCATTGTTCGCGGGAGAGGCCATCAGAGGCCGCGCTTCCGGCAACCAGCTCCTTCTCAGCGAAGGAGGCATGTCTACTGCGGACTTCTTCGAGTTCTGGTTCCTGCCAGGGTTGCATTCAATTACCTTCCAGGTCAGTTTGCAGACTTGGACGAGCGCACGAACTCCGCCATGGCGCGTACGGTCTCAAAGTTCGCCAATACCATCTGGGAGGGGTCCACGGAGAGGGAGAACTGCTCTTCCAGCATGCGTACCAGCAGAAGAATGCCGATAGAGTCGACCACCCCCTCCCTGAAGAGATGTGTCTCCGTCGTCAACTCGACCTGGGAAGCTGCTGAAAACTGTTCCTTGATGAAGGTGAGGATGACCTTTTCGATTGAATTTTCGTTTTCCCTGACGGTCATGGTGATGATTCTCCCTCGAGCGGTTTGTAGCCGCGAACGAAGCCATTGACATTGAATAGGCTCATCGGCTGAATTTCAATCTTCTGGAAGCCGGTTTCTTGGAGCCACTCGACGGCTTGATTGGCGCTGTGATTCTTGCCCGCCGGGCTAGTGCTCAAAAGAATCAGATCCAACATGATCGGCCAACGGCTGAGGCCGGTCTCTTCCAGGAACTGGGCCTGGACCACAACCGAGCCTCCGGGATTGAGATGGTCATAGATTCGGCGCAATAGCTGGCGGCTAGCCGACTCGCCAAATAAATGGAGGGCGTTGGAGACTAGAATAGCGTCGTACATGCCAGGGATGGGGTCGCTCAGGACATCGGCTGCGACGTATTCGATCGGGTTCTCCAGATCATATTCTTGGGCCACCTTGCGCGCCACGGCGAGTACCTCAGGAAGGTCCAGAAGGACCAGATTCAGATGCGGGTGACTCTTGCCTAGGAGATAGGCGTAGGTGCCGGTTCCACAAGCCAGATCCAGCAGCGATTGTGCCGAGCTTAGATCCAGGAAACTGGTCAGCTCGCTCCCCCGCGACGCAGCATAGGTATGCATCGCCATCGAGAACCCTTCGTAGTCTCCACTGTGATACCAGAGCTGATCGCCCAGCCGGGTGGGCTCCCTCTTTCTGGTGATGACCTGGTCGATTGAAAACAGCGCCTGGTGGGTGTCATCCAGGTGTCTAAGCCAATGACCTACGTAGGCGGGGCCGCCGGACTCCAGCAAGACAGGCTGCAGTGCGGGGGGGATTCGGTACGTGCCCTGTGGGCTCAGATCGATCAATCCGTTGGTGTGAGCAGCGCGCAGGAGTCGGAAGAGTAACTCGGGATCGGCCTCGACCTGATTCGAGAGCTCCTTCAGGGACAGACTCCCTTGGCCAATAGTTTCGAAGAGTCCCAGTCGAAGCAACGAGAAAAGAACAGCTGAATCGAAGTATCCCTCGGCCTGGGATAGCACTCGGACCTGGTTCTGAATGGTTTCTAAAGTCAACTCCAAGTCTCGGTTCAAGCTCGTATCTTCCTCTTTATTCGGATGTCATTTGTCGCGATGAAATAACGGAGACGAGGCTTATTCTATGGTCAACGTAGCTTGAAGATCCAGTTCGACAAGTGCGGGGCAGGGGCCCTCTCTGTTAACATCGCATGCGATGGAACGGCGGCTCAAGAGGCTTCCAGATCAACTGTATTTCTCTGCGATCCTTCCGATCCTGTCGCTGCTGCCGAAAAGAATCAGCTATGACTGTGCGCGATTCCTGGGGCGTCGACTGTTCCGATACGAGGAAGCAACTCGGAATCTGATGCTAGAGCACCTCTGCCAGGTGTTCACCCGAAGTGGAGCCACACAGATGGATCGGGAAGAGGTCGTTCTGACGTTCTTCCAGCACTTGACCTGTGAGGACCTCGACGCCTATTACTATTTGCGCTGGAGTAAGGAAAAGCTGGATCGGGTTTTTAGTTTCGACGGACTCCATCACCTGGATGAGGTGCTGAAGCGGGGACGCGGTGCCTTGTTGGCCACCGGACACTTCGGGGCTCCCTGTGCCGCACTGGTTGGACTGGGAATCAAGGGCTATCCCATCACCCACGTTTCTCGCGAGTATCAGAGCGACCCCTCGATCCCGTCAGCCTTTCGCGCCTACTCGCTGGACAAGCTACGAAGGATCGAGCGGAGAATCGGGAGTCCCCTGATCAATGCAATCGGAAGCGACGATCTGCCTTCCTACCAAGCAGTGTTCCAGATCTTGAAGCAGCTGCGCCGGAACCAGCTGGTTTCCATGGCAATCGATGTCAGTCCGAATCTGGTTGAGGACGGCATGGGCACCCGATTCCTGGGTCGCCCCAGCCGCTTCACTTCGAATCTGGTCCGCTTAGCGACCCAGTCCCAGACACCGATCATCCCCTATTTCATCCAACGCGATGGACGTGACTGGTCCCGCTTCCGAATCTCGCTACGCCCTCCGATTCTCATGAGTGGAGACATTCAGGCCGACCTACAGGTCTGTGTAGACCATCTAGAAGAGGTCATCCTGAAGTGCCCCGAACAGTGGTTTATCTGGGACTCACTTTCGCACTTTTGGCAAGGCAATTCGGGATAGGCAGGCTGAAACTTCAAGAATTGGTCGCACGTCTGAACGTCTGGACGTCTCCTGTCCACCGAAGGTGCCGCCAACGGGTGAACTAGCAGCGTTACGAAGCCAAGTCCGACAGAGCTGCGAACGACTTGAGCCGTTAGCAAAATGAGCCCAGGTTCCGAGGAGAGAGCCGGACAACAGCACAAATCCCCAGTAGGTGTGAGCCGCCGTTCGATTTCGATCCAATCGGACGCTGTCCGTAAGATTGGGTGGCGACTACCACAAATCAACCTGCGACCTGTCACCCTTCCTATTACTCGGCCAGGGCGGCAACCGGGAGGGCAATCAGATGTCCGGTCGTGACTCCCAGCTCCACGGCGACCACAGCGATGCTACCCTCATCGACTCGACCTACCAGAGTTCCCTCAAAGGCGGCAGTATCGGCGGCCGGAAAGAGTTCGTTGATGAACTTTGAAAGGTGTCGCCGGCCGGAATCTGTATCTCGATGGGAGGGCTGTGGGAGTCTCCTTGCTGGTTTAGAAGTTCGAGACCCAGTGCTACGGGGCCGTCTTCCGTGTTGACGACGGCGATACCCGCGTTGAAGTTGCCGGCCGACCTGCGTACTGGAGCGACGAAGCCGGTGATCGGTGAGGCGTCACCCATTCCCAGCAGGCCGATCCCGGGAATATCGATTCGGACCGTGCCTCCCAGGGTGATGTTCGAGCTCACCTTCACCGCCCCGGCCAGAAGCTCGCCCTCCCCATTGGTGGAAACGATCACGGATCCGAGCGGTGGAACCCGAAATCGTTCTCGATCGGCCAAACTCTCCGAAACCACCTCTGCGCCCCCTTCAGTATCCAGAATGGAGGGATCGACGGGCATGCCGTGGTCGTCAGTAAACTGGATCGAGCCGGCGGCGCTGATCGAAGAAGAGGGATTGATCAGAACGACCTCGGTACTGGAACCTTGGCCATTTGAGAATTGGGGAAAGCGACGAATGCTCGGCTTCGAGACGTAGGCTCCGCTGAATACAACCAGATTGCCCACATCAATGGTGCCTGGAGCCAGACCGTTTCCTGCCATCTCGTTGGTGACGATGTCTGCCACCCGATCGCCGTCGGCATCACCCGCAGAGACGCTATAACAGAGGGTATCTCCGGCATCGTTCGGGGCGCCACCCCGGGCACCGTGAATCTCAGTAATTCTGATCTGAGTCGAGGAGGGAAGAGCCCCAGGAGCGGTGTCAATTGTCGATGGCCACGGCTCCGCTTGACCGTAGAGGACGTGAATGGCCCCTGCAGACCTTCGGCCCTGGGGATAGGCGTGGGGTGACCCGAAGAGGAGATCCCCGAAGCCGTCACCGTCGAAATCAGCCATTATCGCCATGTCGGCCCCGATCCTTGGACCCAGGATTCTGATGAGAGTCAGCCCCGCTGGCAGGTTGTCCAGATTGAAGGAAAATCCCTTCAAGCGATGGGCGTCATAGAAGATATAGCCGATACCGGAAAGCGGTCTGAGGCTTGAGGCAGTACCATCCGCAACGAAGTCCCCCACAAAGAGGTCGCCCGTTCCATTGCCATCGAGGTCCAAACCGCCATCGGTCTCCTCTCAAAAGATCAGATTGGCCGATCCTCCTCTGATCACGGTGTTCTGATTCAGTCCTGCCGAAAGATCGATGTCCTGATCCGTCG
>CAUZIZ010000063.1:0-29243 GCA_963579905.1 Acidobacteria bacterium UBA6911
TCCGCGATCTCTTCCCGCTCCAAGGTCAGTTTCTTGAATCCCCGCGCAGGCGCACCGTGCGAAAAGCGGCCGCTCGGACCCGCTCGATACTCCGATCCAGCCATTCGGGGGCTCCCTCATGAGAGGGACGGTTGCCCGAGCGGTTGACGGCATAGAGCACTTCGCCCCTCTGGGCCAGCGTCATGATCAGCGGCGCGTAGCCCCACTGCCCGTCGTAGCTGATCTCCATCCATCCCTTCCTTGCATTCGCCGCTAGCGGGGGCAATGGTCCCATCCACATCAATCTCCGCCCGTTGGAAGAAACTCGCTGGGTGTTGGGCCCAGACCTTGCCCGCTCCACTTCACGACCTGCTGCAACAGCCCCACAGCCCGCCGTAACTGACGGCGTGGATCTTCTCCAAGACTTCGTAGCTGATCCCGTCGGACGAAAGGACCGTTTTTGGAGCTTGACCATTCCAGCTGGGGCTCACCCGAGTGGCCACCTCTGCTTCCCGTTTTCGGAGGATTGCGCTATGCTTTTTCTTCACCTGAAATGCCTCCTTTCGGGCCTCTCTGAAGATTCTTTGTCGAACTCCAGAATACCCGCCAGGGCGGGAATTTCAGGTGTTTACACGTGGTTTAATCCACTTCCATCTACTTGTTTTGGGCCTTAGTGGCCTCCCAGCGGTGCTGCCCCATTCGAGAAAGAAACCTCAGTGTCCTACCGTGGCACGGGCATCCCTGCCCGTGATGACCGATCCGTCGAGCCAAGGGCTCGACAATCACGGCCTGGAAGGCCGTGCCACGGTTTTTTGGACAATCGCCTGAAAAAGTCCATATCCAATTCTAAATGAATAGGTTACGTCAGTTTATCATCCAAATCTAAAAATGAAGCTTCAGCTTAGGCCCACCTGTGAATACGTTTCAAGAATTCCGGATCGTCGATCTTCTCGCAGAGTGACCCAAGCTGGGCACGGCTAACACCTCTCCACTCCAGATCCTCCAGATTCTCGGAGAGGGGCACGTCGGTCCGAAGCGTTGTCAGGCTTCGATAGAAGAGGGCCTTATCCCAGGATTCGAGAAGGCTGCTGCTCAGGCTCTTAGCTCCGCGCACCTGGACTTTCCAATCCAGCTCCGAGCGTGGGATATCTTCCAGGTGAGGATAGGCAGCAAGTATTTTTGAGGTGGACTGGGCTCCCCAGCGCGGGACACCCGGAATTCCGTCCGCGCTGTCTCCCACCAGTGCCAGCCAGTCAGGAATAGAGGTTGGGTGGACCCCGAACTTCACCCGTACGCCCGCTTCATCCAGGACCCGCTCGCGTCTTCGGTCTAGACACACCACGCGATTGCCGGTGACACACTGGGCAAGGTCCTTGTCGGGAGAGCAGAGCACGACCTGATTGATCCCCGGATGATCTGCCCACAGTGCGGCACCCGTGGCCATGGCATCGTCGGCCTCAAACTCGATCATGGGCCAGACTGTGATGCCCAGAGCCTGGGCGGCCTCCTCCGCCAGAAGGAACTGGTCAAGGATCTCGGGTTCAACGTTTTCACTGTTCTTGTAGCCATCGAACAGGTCATTGCGAAACGACTCGATGACGTGATCGAAGGCACAGGCAATGTGAGTTACGTCGTCGTCCCTCAGCAGCAACAGCAGCGATCTCAAGATTCCGCTGACAGCTCCCACCTCGGCGCCGCTTTGATTGCGTCTTGGTGGAGCGCCGAAGTAGGCCCGAAATAGCTCATAGGTTCCGTCAATCAGATGGATCTTCATGCTTCGACCGGAATTGCCCCGTAGAGGAAAAGATCAGAAGATGGATATCTCATTCTGTTAGGGTGAGGAAGAGTGAGAAACTGATGAAACGCCAACCGGAAGCCGAGCTGATGTTGGGAGAAGAGCAGGCCCAAGCCTATGCAGAAGCAGACTTCGAAGAGGCCCACAGCAGGTTCACAGACCTTCTGATGGAAACGTTCTCCGAGGAGGCGCTAGGAACCTGGGTGTTGGATCTTGGCTGCGGTCCTGGTGACATCAGTCTTCGCGTTGCCCGGGCCTATTCGGGTTGTCAGGTGCACGGTGTCGATGGCTCGGAAGCAATGCTGGGCCACGGGTTGAAAGCGGTCCGTCGCGAGGGTCTCGAGCATCGTATTCGGCTGACTCACGGTTACCTGCCGGGAGCAGTCCTGCCCCGGGAAAGCTATGATGCGGTGGTCAGTAACAGCCTACTCCACCACCTCAAGGACGCCAGCGTGCTGTGGGACACCGTCGCCGAAGTTACCAGCCACGGCGCACCGATATTCGTCATGGATCTGATGAGGCCCTCCAGTACCCAGGTCGCCCACGAGATGGTGGAGCTTTACTGTCCCAATGAACCGGAGGACCTGAAGCGTGACTTCTTCCTGTCCCTGTGTGCCGCCTATCGTCCGGACGAGGTGCGGGAACAGCTCAGGCAGGCCGGTCTTCCGAGCCTCAAAGTGCGCGCCGTCAGCGACCGTCATCTCCTGGTTCACGGTTGCCGAGACAGCTGATCCTCAACTGACCACTAAGGGTCTGAGCAAGAATAACTTGGCATTTTAGCATCTCACGTCTTCACACCATTTTCGGCCGCTCCTCAATCGCGAAATCCTCAACGTAGGCCCGGCTACGCCTGCGGTTTCGCTCAATCGTACGCGGCGAAATCTGGCGCAAATCTGAGCGCCAACTCTGCGAAGTTATTCTTGACAGAGCCCTAAGGGAAACGTCTTTGAGTGCCACGAAGTCTCGAAGGAGGCTTCGAATCGGCCGGCCCGCAGCTGGCCCAGATTCTGGACCAGCGTATCGAAAACCTTGGTCTGGGGTTTGATCTGGCCTGAATCCGCAGTGTCGTAGAAGCTGAGATGATCGACCGAGTGGATCTCGGCCTCCTCATCGGAAAAGAAGATCAGGTTGCCTCTCGGTGTCCCCAGTCCCATCGATTCCTGGAGCGACTTCAGATTTCGGACCATCGAATCGATGGAGCAACCCGAGACTCCATCGGTGGACTCCGCCGCGATAATGACGAAACGGTTGAGCGCGACCTTGAAAGCTGCCTTGACCGGAATCTTGTGGGAATTCCAGGTGGCTGAGAACTGCGTCATCCCAGCTTCCAGCCTCTGCGTTTCGCCATCGTCCAACGAGCGCTCGAGGCCAAAGATCCAAACTCGGGCTTGGTCGGTAAGCCCCTCAAACTCCGCGAAATTCATAAGCTTGACTCCGGCTACTCCGTTGATGGTCACCAAGTGACCTCGGCAATTGAAATCTTCCCGATTATACAACAGATGATCGTCGAGGGCTCACCCCGCCAGCAGGTTCTGCGAGCTCTGCCTTTTCACGGTTCCGGCTGGCTGTTAGAGTGTTCTTCAATCATAGCCAAAGGGGGAGATCCATTATGAGATTCAATCGTCGCAACTTCATGGTATCAACTGCGTCCGGGCTCGCGGCTCCAGCCCTGAGTATCGGGAAGGGGGGGGCGATCGGAGCCAACGATCGGATTGTCTGTGCATTCGTCGGCGTGGGCGGAATGGGGCAAGGCAATATGCACGACTTCATGCGGATGGATGACGTCACTGTAGCCGCGGTATGTGATGTCTGGAAGCACAATCGTGAAGAGGCGGTGGCGAAGACCGAAGAACAGGAGAGCGGCAAGGCAGAAGCCTACGACGACTTCCGCAGGGTTCTCGACTTGAAGCATGTCGATGTCGTTGTGGTCGCCACACCGGACCATTGGCACGCCTTGACTGCCGTTGGGGCTTGTGAGGCGGGTAAGGCTATGTGGAGAAGCCCCTCTCACTCACGATCTACGAAGGCCGAAAGATGGTCGAGGCGGCACGGCGCAACCAGCGCGTGGTCCAGATGGGGACCCAGCAGCGATCGGGCAAGCACTACCAGGAGGCGGTCCGACTGATTCAGGAGGGAGCGATTGGAAAGATCAGCCGAGTGACCTGCTGGAACTATGAAAATGCCTCACCCCTGGGCATCGGGAATCCCTCCGATTCGGAACCTCCAGAAGGACTGGACTGGGATCGCTATCTGGGTCCGGCCCCCAAGGTCCCTTTCAATTCCAACCGCTTTATCCACCACTTTCGCTGGTTCTGGGATTACTCCGGAGGCATGCTTACCGATTGGGGAACCCACCATCTGGACATCGTACAGTGGGCAATGAACGTCCGGGCGCCGCTTTCTGCCTTTGCCGCGGGTTTCAAGTATTATGTCCAGGACAATCGGGAGACCCCCGATACCCTCGAGGTGCTGTACGAGTACCCGGGTTTCCTCGTGAGCTTTTCCCATCGAGTCCTGAACTCCTTCAGCCGACCTGGTTGGAATTATGGGATCGAGTTTTTCGGGAACGATGGCACTCTCTCTCTGAACCGCAGTGGTTACCGTGTCGAACCGGAAACCCAGATCGAGGACGAGGAGCCTATGCCCCGCCACCTAAGGGAAATTGAGCGCTCCCAGCGCACGGTTGAGCCCTGGGAAAAGGACCGGGAACCAGGAATCGGACGAACCCGGTTTCGCGAAGGCCAGGGGTCGGATCAGCACTACTCCCACGTCCGCAACTTTCTCGACTGTGTGAAGAGTCGGGAGAAACCCGCTTCCGACGTGGGAATCGGACATCGTTCGACAACCGTGCCCCACCTGGGAAACATTTCTCTCCACACTGGAAGGAAGATCCACTGGAATGCGGATGAGGAAAAGATTGTCGATGATGCCGAGGCGAACGGAATGTTGAGGAGAGAATACCGGGCGCCCTGGAAGTTATAGGCTGGAAACAGATCTCATTGGACCACACTCAGCTTCATTTTCCGTTTCTCGCGGATATCACGCGCCAGGGAGTAACCACATCATCCAGATAGTGGTGAGAGCGGCCCCTCAAGCCCGGTCTCTGCGATGCACTTCCTCGGTATAGTCCCGGCTGTGCCTGCGTTAGCGAGCATCTGACAATTTGGATATTGCTGTGAACATTCGCTTTATCAGCTCGTTAGACTCCCCCAGCAGACCCTTAATGGGACACTACTGATGTGGTCACGTTCATTCGCAGAGTTCAAGTTCCTCATGTCTCGCCGTAACAAGCTCTTCTATGTTGGCTGGGACGGTCATCAGAATCTGGGGGATGAAGTCGTGCGTTTGGCCATTCAGCGACTGTTGTGTCACCGATTCGCTTTCTATCCCAAGAAGTACACCAGCCGGGTCTTTAAACTGATTCCTGGCAACGTCTTTGATGTGGTCCTGCTAGGCGGAGGGACGTTGATCAACATGCCTGCGTACGTGCACGCTTTCAGGGATACTCCAGCCGCCAGCCGCGTAGTTTTTGGTACTGGCGTGGCTCTCCCCGAGTTCTGGAATCAGATCCCTGAGCACTCCCAACATCTTAAAGAGTGGATTGCTCTTATCAATCAGGCTGACTACGTCGGTGTGCGAGGTCCGTTGTAGGCCAGCCAACTCCGTGAATGGGGAGTTCAAGCGCCGATCAACGTCATTGGAGATCCGGCGTTGTATTTTGCTGAAGCTAAAGTGCAAGCCAAGGTCGGTCGACGTGTGCTTGGTGTCAGTGAGGGTTCCACCAAGAACTTGTTATGGGGTGATAGTGACGAAACTTTCTGGGATGGACTCCTTGAACAGCTTGAGACTCTCGGCGAGTGTGGCTGGTCTTTCGTCTTGTTTCCCGTCATGCCTGGAGATGCTCTATTTGCTGAATTGGCGTCCGGAAGACTAAGGAAATATTCGGTCAGGACAGCCGAGAATTATCTCTCGCCAGAACATTTTCTGAAACAGCTTCGCGAGGTGGACGTTTTCGTTGGTGAGAAGCTGCATGCGACGATCCTTGCCATTTTCGCTCATACGCCAAGTATCATGCTCGAATACTGGCCGAAGTGTCGAGATTTCATGTTGAGTCTTGATTTGGAGGACCGGCTGATCCGTACGGATGAGATTGAACACGCGATGTTGGTTGACCGAGTTGAAGACCTTTACAACTCACGCCGCGATGAGCAAGAAAGATTGTTTTCAAGGACGCAGCCCATGAAACAGCGATTAGTGGATGCCATGCAAGAAATGGTGCGAATCACGACGACGTAGGATTGGGTGCAGTTTTCTTACGAATTGGTATGAAGAACGGGCGATAAAAGCACACATTTGTCGAGATGCACAAGGTTTTGGTCTGCGAGCCAGTCTGCGTGGGCATGGAGCATGTCCCGGTGAACTCTGCTCTTCTCGAGATCATTTCAGAGTGCGACCAAGAGGTGAAGTTTTTCGCAGAGTCGTCACACCTTGCCTCGGTTCAACAGCAATTGTCGGTCTCAACTCGCGAACGAATCGAGTTTTCGCTGCTGGAAGTCCCGCCGAGGTGCTCAACGTTTCGAAGTCGAATTGCGATGGACTACCGCCTCACAATGCGACTCGCGCGTCATTACCGCACCAGTGATGCCAGCCGGATTGTTTTCACAGCAGCCACACCTGGGATAATTTATGCCGCGAGAGTCTTACTGGCGAATCGATGGGCCCGTGTTCCAGTACAAGTTGTCCTACACGGTGGATTGGCTGTAATCCGAAACCGGTGGGCGCGCAATCCACTAAAACGGGTCGTCGATACTCAAAGTGCGCTGGAATTCGGTCGGTCGAAGTATCTGCAGTATCTTGTGATGGAGAAGTGCATTCGTCGGATGTTTTTTAAAATAATGCCAAGCTTAGCCGATTCTGTGGACGTACTGGAACACCCTTTTCCCATTGCTGAAACAGGCCCAGAACGGCTTGCTCTCGAGGCTCCAGTCCGGTGTTGTTTGGTTCGGGTTCTTGGGTAAGGCTACCGAATCGAAGGGATTTGAGCTGTTTCGACAACTCGCGGAAACCGTCCGAATGTCGGCCCCTGGAAAGGCGGAGTTTCACGCCATCGGTCCGCTCGGACGGCTCTCCAATTGCGGTGACCTCTCGGCGCTCGATCGCCAACCAGAACGAGAGATGCTGGTGCGATCTGAGTATGTTAAGGGTTTGAAGCAAATGCATTATATTTGCTTCCCCTACCGAAGTGCCCACTACGAATTGTCGGTAAGCGGGTCCCTACTCGACGCAGTAGCGTTTTCCAAGCCGATGCTCGCCGCACGACTGCCCATCCTTGCAGACTTGTTCAATCGTTTTGGAGACCTGGGCGATCTAAGCGATGGGCCGGAAGAGTGGAAGAAAACCTTGTTGCGAATTGTTTCGAAGCCAGATCCGAGCCGGTATCGACTCCAACAGGACGCGATGGAATCGTTGCAACGGTCGAGAAGCATTTCCGTTCTCGCCGAATCGTATCGACAGGTATGTCGTCGAGGTCGGGATCGGTTTGGCTAAACTTCCCGTCCTTTTGAAAGACCTGGGAGCAGGCAACCTGATCCGGATCTAATCAGAGATCTAAGTTGAATATGTTCGAGCTAATTATGATCCTAACCTGTTTTTTCTAAGATACTTATCGTAGATCGAAGCAGGCCATCTCGGTCGTGTTTCGGACGAGGATCCGACCCTCCGTTATCGCCGGGTAGTTCCAGGTCTTTCCCTGGATTGCTGAGAACCTGGCCAGTTCACGGTGTTCTTCGGGGCTGGCCTCGACCAACACCAGGTCACCCTTCTCGGTGAGGATGATCAGGTGCCCGCTGGCTAAAAGTAGTTGGCCATAGCCGTAGCGGCCCCCTTTCCATTTGAGCTCCCCCGTTTCCACGTCCAGGCACGCCAGAATCCCTTCATCCAAGCCGTAGAGGTGCCCCTTCTCCAACACCGAGCCGTTGAACTTGTTCTTCATGCGCTTGGTTTCCCAGACCGGGCTAACTTTAAATTCACCGTTTGTCCGAGAGATGTTAAGTAGCACAGACCCGTGTCCGTAGCCCGAGGAAACGAAGATCCGATTTTCGTCCACCACGAGGGGTTCGGCGGCGTTGATATCGAACTCAGTTTGCCAAGGGTACTCCCATAAGAGAGCCCCATCGTCGATCCTGAGTCCTGCGACACGCACTGCGCTGATGATGATGATTTGCTCTAGCCCAGCCAACTCGGCCCGGATGGGAGAAGCGTAGGACTGCTTATCACTCAACGATTTCCAGATCGGCTTTCCAGTCAGTTTGTGATAGGCCCCGACCGATCTTCCGGAGCCCCCGCCAGGCAGTACAATCAGTTTTTCGCCCAGTACAAGGGGGGCCGCGGACATCCCCCATTTCAGATTCTTCGCGCCATTGTCGGCGAGAATATTCAGGTTCCAGATGGTGCGGCCGCTTCCCGCTTCGAAACAGTGCAGCTCTCCAGTAGCACCTAGAACGTAGAGCCGACCTTCATCCCAGGTGGGTGTTGCGCGCGGGCCATCTCCTCCCATGGTTTCGCGGAATTCTGCGTTCCAGGATTGGGTCCAGACTTCGCGACCCGTTTCCAGGTCGTAGGCCACGGCAACCTCTTGCTGCCGCCGCTGCTCGATGGTGAAAAAGAGACCGTCGGCGACGACAAACGAGGCATAGCCGCCTCCGGAGGGTTGGCGCCAGAGCAGCGGCAAACCCTCCGCTGGCCATCGGGTCCGGATGCTTCTTGAATCGTATCGACTATCTCGGTGGGGCCCACGAAACTCCGGCCAGTCCGGACTCGGATGATCTGCAGAGGCTGGGCTGGTGGCCGCAGAGGTGGAGCTTTCTGCCATCTCTGCAGGCTGTGCCCTGAGAGTAGCGGCGGCAGCCTCGGGCGCCGCCAAGAGAGAATAGGTCTGTTGAGAACCCTCTTCTTGTCCTGACCGGTGTTTCTCCAGGTTGGCGGAGTGCTTGCTTGGAGAATGAAAGGAAAGAATCGGACGCATTCCGGTACCATCCAATTCGAGCTGCAACCCAAAGAAAAAGTACAGGTGGACGATTGATAGCACTGCCAGAAAAGCGGTGCCGAGCAGTTTCTTGAAGATTCCGAGAGTAGGACGGATCCAGAGCAGGACCCAACCAAGCGGTGGAAGCAGCAGTGAAGACAGTAATAGAGCGCTCAGAGAGCGATACCAGGGCTGAGTTCCCATACAGAACTCCTGATGGCGGTCGTCCGCAGCGCAGGACTATTTGAAACGATAGGTGAGACGTCCGCGTGTTAGATCGTAGGGAGAGAGTTCCACCGTGACCTTGTCCCCTCTCAGGATCCTGATGAAGTGACGACGCATCTTACCCGAGATATGGGCCAGGACCACGTGTCCGTTTTCGAGTTCCACCCGGAACATCGCGTTTGGAAGCGGCTCGGTAACTATTCCCGTCACCTCTATCGCATCAGACTTTTTCACGACAGTCTCTGCGGCTACCGCCTGAGGACTTTTCTTCTTCCTCCTCCGCCAGAACCGCCTCCGTTGAGGTCGTCTTCGAGCCATATTTCTCCCCGGACAAGTGTCCGTTGCAGTATGTCAGTCGCGGCTTTTCGAGTGTGCTCTCTCCCGGTGCGCCAGCTACCCAGCGTGCTGAAGCTAGCACAGACGCGGCGCGGAATCAACCAGTTGGCCCGCTTGGCTTTGACGAAGAAGGGTGCTGCAGCGACAAGAAAGAAGAGCCCTGAACGCCAGGAAACGACGGCGGGACTCAGGACTCGGTGCCAGTTCCCCCGATCACCTCTTCGATAACGTCAAAAGCCCAATGCGCCTGTTCATCAGTGATGACGTAAGGAGGCAGGAAATAGAGCACGTTCCCCAGGGGGCGCAGCAACAGCCCTCTGGCCAAAAAGCTTTCCGCCAGCCTCGGTCCTCGTTCGTCAAGGTATCCAGCCTTCTTCTCCGGCACCAATTCCACCACCGCCAACGCCCCGATTCCACGGACGTCCCCCACTTCGGGAAGGCCTCTGAGGCGCTGCAATCTTTCGCGGAAGAGACACTCCAGCTCTCCGACTCGCCTCAGCCGGTTCTCGTCGTCGAAGAGGGCCAGACTCTCCAGGGCTACCGCACAAGCCAACGCGTTGCCAGTATAGGAATGGCCATGGAAGAAAGTTCTATCGCGTTGCGGGCTCAGAAAGGTTCGATAGATCTCGTCTGAGGTAATTGTCGCAGCAAGAGGGAGATATCCACCCGTCAGAGCCTTGGAGAGGCAGAGGATATCGGGCTCAATCGGTCCATGCTCACAGGCAAACATCTTGCCCGTCCTGCCGAATCCGGTAAAGATCTCGTCGGCAATGAGGGGAATGGAATGGCGTCGGGTGGCCTCTCTTACTCGCAACAGGAACTCGGGAGGCCAGACGATCATCCCTCCTGCTCCCTGGACCATCGGCTCCAGTATAACGGCCGCCAGACGGGTGCCCTCTTCTTCGAGAATCTGCTCCAACTGTTGGGCGCATTCGATTCTGCAGCGGTTGCGGACTTGTCCCACAGGGCAGGAGAAGCAATAGGGTGTGTGGGCGCGGCGCACCTCGAAAAGCAGGCGGTCGTAATTGGAGTGAAAGGCCTTCACGCCTCCCACCGACATCGCGCCGAAGGTATCACCATGGTAGGCGTGCTCCAGCGCCAGGAAGAGGTCGCGCTCGGGTTCGCCGCGGTTCCTCCAATAGTGGAAGGACATCTTCAGGGCAATCTCAATTGCCGTGGAGCCATTGTCGGAGAAGAAGACGCGGGCGAGATTGGAGGGAGAACGGTCTATCAGCTCCGCCGCCAACTGCACCGCCGGCCGATGAGTGAATCCTCCGAACATGACATGAGAGAACTTCGAAGCCTGTTCCGCAAGTGCCTTGTTGAGTCGGGGGTGGTTGTGCCCATGGATATTGACCCACCACGAGGAAATACCGTCGAGAATCCGCTTGCCGTCTGCTTTATAGAGGTACACTCCCTCGGCTCGCTCCACCGGAATGGGAGGAGGCGCGGTGAGCATCTGGGTATAGGGATGCCAGACGCAGCGTAGATCCTCTGAAACCAGATCTGAGGGGGAGTTTTCTGACGCCTTTTTATTCACGGTTTCCAGCTGTCTAGAGGGTACCCCAAAAGGTCGTACCCCGCCGACTCTTAGGAACAGGCCAACACCAGAGTACGCCTCCAGCCTTCAAAATTCGCCTGTTCGATATTCTGCGGTTCATCATTCATCGGTTGCCTTCTCCGAAGTAAGAAAGGCTAAATCACGAACCGCAAAATACCGAACAGGCGAACGCGTCAGTATCCCCTAGGGCACCAGGAATCGCCGCAGTAACCCTTTCGGGTCAAATCGCTTCGAGACTTCGGCCACTCGCTCAGGAGTAGCAGTCCCCATCGGCTTGATCTCCGATATCACCTCGATCTCACCGAACTTCTCGATCGCCCTACGATTCTCTTGGTTGGGGACCCCGTTCAAGACGACGCCTGCCAAAGTCAGCTGACGCAGGCGCAGTGCTTCCAGGGTCAAGAGGGTGTGGTTGATTGTCCCTAGTGCGCTGGATGCCACCAGCAGGCAGGGCAGTCCCATTTCCTGGAGGAGGTCGGCGAGGAGGTAACCCTCATCGGTGAGGGGTACCAGCAGTCCCCCGATACCCTCGATCACCAGAGCTCGCTCTGGGTGCCTCCGCCTGTAGGTCCGCAGAGATTCGAGTACCTCCTCAGGACGGATTACCTCCCCAGCCTGTCGGGCTGCCAGATGAGGTGAGACGGGAGGAGTAAAGAGGTACTGTTCCTCCAGCACTTCCACCGAGTTCCCGCAGAGGTTCCGGATCACGTCCGTGTCTTTTCCCTCTGCGGATCCAGTTGCGATGGGCTTCCAGTAGCCCGAGTTACAGTGACCGCTGTAGCGGGTGAGCAGAATCGCAGATGTGATGGTCTTTCCTATCTCAGTACCGGTTCCAATGACGACCAGCGACACTCGTCCCTCCGAAGCATCGCGAGCGGCAAAACTCGCTATTTGTTGTTTGCAAGCATGGGGGTGCACTGCCTCGACTATGGCGGCAGCCAGTCGATCGACGTCTTCCTCCCTGTGGTTGGCGTGCACCGAGATTCGCAGACGGGAGGTGCCGGGGGCTACGGTAGGGGGACGGATGGCGCGTACGTCAAGGCCCTGTTCTTGCAGCCTCTGGGCAGCGGCAACCGCATCCTGGTTCTCACCCACTATGACCGGCACGATGGGTCCCGAGCTGTTGAGCGTGTCGAGTCCGTGCTCCTGTAGATTCTGCCGGAGACGGTCGGCAAGTGAACGGACACGTTTCCGTCGCTCCGGCTCACGCTCCAGGATGTCGAGAGCTGCGTGGATGGCCGACACCATCAGCGGAGAGACCGCGGTAGTGAAGATGAAGGAACGGCAGGTATTGACGAGATAATCGATGATCGGCCTGGGAGCGGCCACGAAAGCACCATAGAGCCCCAGGGCCTTCCCAAATGCCGAAACGATGGCGGCGGCGCTTCCCTCGATCCCGAACCGTTCGGTCAGGCCCGAGCCCCGCTCCTCTCCAAACACACCCAGGGCATGTGAGTCGTCGACGATCAGATGGGCTTCCCATCGCTCGGCCATCTCTGCGTACACATCAAGTGGAGCGATATCACCGTCCATGCTGTAGAGTGATTCGGTAACCAGAAAGGTCTGCCCTTGCGGATGCGGAATCGAAAGTGCTTCAGAGATCGCCCCGGTGTCCAGATGAGGGAAGATCACTTTCCGGCAGCGGCTCAACCGTAGGCCGTCAATGATACTGGCGTGGTTCTGTTGGTCCGAAAGCACCCGATCTTCCGGTTTCACCAAAGTGCTCAGCAATCCGACATTGGCCTGATACCCACTGGGGAAGACCAACGCAGCCTCGCTTCCTTTGAGCTCACTCAGCCTCTTTTCAAGCTCCAGGTGGGACGGAGTATTGCCAGCCAAGAGACGCGAGGAAGGTGAAGTCAGGGGCGTGCAGCGACTCACCCCTTCCAGGATGGCTGCTCTGAGAGAGGGGGCCTGAGACAGTCCCAGATAGTCGTTGGAGGAAAAATCCAGGCCGGATACAACTGTGAGCTGGCGGTACTGATCCTGGAGCCGGAGCTCCTCCAGACGGCGCTCCACCTCCTGGAGAAGGGAGCTCATGACATTGCAATCGGAGAAAGGCCGAGTTTCCCCAACAGAACTTGATCCTGATCCCGATCTGGATTGGGTGTGGTAAGGAGTTTCTCGCCGCAAAAGATGGAATTCGCTCCCGCGATAAAGCAGAGAGCCTGGGTCTCGATGGACATCTCGGTGCGGCCGGCGCTGAGACGCACGCGGCTCCGGGGCAGGACGATGCGGGTGGTAGCGATCATTCTGACGAGGTCCAGAGAATCGACCGGCGCCTCGTTCTCCAATGGGGTTCCCTCGACCCGTACCAGGGCATTGACGGGAACGCTTTCAGGGTGGGGTTCGAAGCCTGCCAGGACGCGTATCAGCGCCATCCGGTCCGCCAGACTTTCTCCTATGCCGAGAATCCCTCCGCAGCAAACGCTGAGACCCGCATTGCGGACGCTCTCAATCGTCCGCAGCCGATCGTCGAAGGTACGGGTTGAGATGATGTCGGAATAGTAGTCCGGGCCGGTGTCCAGGTTATGGTTGTATGCAGTCAGTCCGGCTTCGGCCAGGCGCTTGGCCTGTTCCGGCTTCAGCATCCCAAGCGTGCAGCATACTTCCAGGCCGAGGTCGCTGACGCGACGGACCATCTCGAGTACCTGCTCAAACTCGGAGCCGTTCCGAATCTCCCGCCAAGCGGCGCCCATGCAAAACCGGGTCGATCCATTTTCTCGTGCCCTTCGAGCCATCCTCACTACATGTTCCACGTCGAGCAGGCGCTCAACAGAGACGGAAGTGTCGTAGTGAGCGCTCTGGGGACAGTAGGCACAGTCCTCGGGGCAGCCTCCCGTCTTGATACTGAGCAGTGTGCACAGCTGTACCTTCTGGGGGTCGTGGAAGCGCCGGTGAACCTGTTGGGCCCGAAAGAGCTGGTCGGGCAAGGGCAGATCATAGATCTCTCGGATCTCCTCGTCCGTCCAATCGTGGCGGATCAGGTTGTCGTAAGAGGATTCACTTTGCATGGGTACCGGGCTCGCGTTTCCAGCTAACAAAGCTAGAGAAAAAGCCGACTTGGGTCAAGCCAGCTCTGGTTGGTTTCTAGAACAAGGTATAGATAAACGGCGCTGCGGCGCTGCCTCCGAGCAGGATCAGGACTCCCATCAAAAGCAATACGATGATGATCGGGGCAAGCCACCACTTCTTGTTTTCCATCAGAAAGTCAAGGAACTCTCTCATGATTCCAGGTGAGCTTTCCTCTGCCTGTTGGCTGAAACTGTCTCGCTCGGCGTCGTGGCTCTCGGTATCATGCATCGTGCTTCCTTCCGAAAATCGTGATGACTCAGAACTGGCGGAAATAGCGACCAGCATCGGCTTTGGTTGGGTGCTCCACCCAATAGGAAGAGCGCCCGGGATCGATGTCTTTTGCAATCGGATCCTTCCCACAGAGTTGCAGTACCAGGCCAATTGGAGTCAGGACCCCATAATAAATAATCGCCATCAGAAGATGTGAAATTGTCCATCCAATGGGAAAGGTAGCATAGATCCACCCCAGGTAGAGAGTGCGGCGGATCGGTGGCAGGATAAGGTGCACAGCGGTCAAGCCCGCGCCTACCAGCCAGATGGTCCGGGCCGCTTCGGGGGATTGCCACTGGAAGTGTGCCAGAAGCCCGAATAGGATCGTGAACAGGCCCAGCAGGAATCCGAAAACCAACAGGTCTTTCCGGCTTGGGTTCTTGTTGATCTCGATGATGGCCATTTTTCCGACCTGATCAGTCCATCTCGAACTGAGAAATATAGCTTTCCGTTGGGACGAGTTTCGACTTCGGTTGTTCCTTCTTGTGCAGCAGGAAGTTGCCGACAGCCAGAACGTCCATGTGGGTGCCCATGAAACAGTGGTAGGCCTCAGCCGGAGTGCAGACGATCGGCTCTCCCCGGACGTTGAAGCTGGTATTGATGATGACCGGACAACCCGTTTTCTGCTCGAAGGCCCGAAGGAGCTTGTGATAGTGCGGGTTTCTGGTTTCGTCCACGGTTTGCACTCGGGCCGAGTAGTCTACGTGGGTAATGGCGGGAAGCTGGGAGCGTGTGCCCTTCAACTTCTGCAGCCCTTTGAGATAGTTGGCTTCTTCTCCCGGCTGCAGCCGCTGCGAGGGCTGAATGGGTGCCACCAGCAGCATGTAGGGGCTGGGCTGCTCCGCCTTCATTTCAAAGTGGGCGGAGGCCCTTTCCTCCAGGACTGAGGGAGCGAAGGGTCGAAACGACTCGCGAAACTTGATCTTCACGTTCATGACGGTTTGCATTTCCCGGTCTCGAGCATCTCCGATGATGCTGCGAGAGCCGAGGGCGCGAGGGCCAAACTCCATGCGGCCCTGCATCCAGCCGATGACCTGTTGGGAGTCCAGCAACTCAGCCACCTGGCTACAGAGCTCGTCTTCGTCGGGAAAGTGGTGATAGACGGCTCCTGCCTCAGACAGAGCTTGTCGGATCTGCTCGTCTCCGAAGCGCGGACCCAGCAGCGAACCCATCTGGCTGTCCGGCTGGTCGACTTCACGGGGGTGGTCCAGCAGCTGATACCAGATAAGCAGGGCGACTCCTAGCGCCCCACCCGCATCGCCAGCAGCCGGCTGGATCCAGACGTTGTCGAAGGGACCCTCGCGCTGGATTCTTCCATTGCCAACACAATTGAGCGCCACTCCTCCAGCCAGGCAGAGATTCTTCAGGCCTGTCTGTTGATGCAGATGCGAGGCCGAGCGCAGCATGATTTCCTCGGTGACCTTCTGGATCGATGCGGCTAGATCCATATCGTTCTCGGTCAGGGGCGTCTCGGGTTGGCGAGGCGGTCTGCCAAACAGCCTATCGAACTTCTTGGAGGTCATGGTCAGGCCCTGGCAGTAGTTGAAGTAGGAGAGATCCATGCGGAAGGAGCCGTCCTCTTTGAGGTCGATCAGCTTTTCCAGGATTAGGTCCACGTACTTGGGCTCACCGTAGGGGGCGAGTCCCATGAGCTTGTACTCTCCGCTGTTCACCCTGAAGCCCGTAAAGTAGGTGAAGGCCGAGTACAGCAGCCCCAGGGAGTGGGGGAAGCGCAGTTCATGGCTCAGCTCGATCCGGTTGCCGCGCCCGCTGCCCAGGGTTGTCGTGGCCCATTCTCCAACGCCGTCCAGCGTGAGGATGGCAGCTTCCTCGAAAGGAGAAGGGAAGAAGGCGCTGGCGGCGTGGGATTCGTGATGTTCGCAGAAAACATAGCGCTTTTGATAGCCTTGTCTGAGCCCCCGACTCATCTCCCGAGGGAGCCGCAGCTTCTGTTTGAGCCAGAGTGGCATGGCCAGGGTGAAGGAGCGGAATCCGGAGGGAGCAAAGCTCAGATAGGTCTCCAGCAGGCGCTCAAATTTAAGGAAGGGTTTGTCGTAGAATCCGACGTAATCGATGGCCTCGGGCGTAAGGCCGGTCTCCTCCAGGCAGTAGTCGATGGCGCGGATAGGGAAAGCCGAATCGTGCTTCTTACGGGTGAAGCGCTCCTCCTGAGCGGCGGCGACGATCTCGCCGTCCACGACCAGAGCCGCCGCCGAATCATGATAGAAAGCTGAGATACCGAGAATCGCAGTCATGGAGGTAGCCCGCTCAATAGGAGCAGACCGCGCGATTCTACTGACAGCCAGGCCCTTTCACAAGGCAAGGCCCCAATACCAAGCTCCCGTCGTCTTCTTGGGGCTCGTCCGAGTCCAGGACGGACTACATCGGTTGGACGTGTCCGTTGTCCAGGAGGCCGCTTCAGCGGGCTGGCGTGAAGCGTAGTAGACCCGGTCTTCAGGCCGGGGTCAGCCCGGCACCTCAACCTTTGGTAGGGCCTTTCAAGGTCCTTCTCGAGGTGCGATTTTAGCCAGTGCTGCCAGTACGGCGGGCTGAAGCCCCTCCGAGAAGGTCGTAAAGCGGCCTCCTGGTAGGCCAACCTTGGAGGATTCCACGAGGCGTTTGAGTTTAAGAGTTGCACTTATCTATAATGGCTCGCGGTGGCGGCGTACCCAAGTGGCTAAGGGAGAGGTCTGCAAAACCTCCATTCACCGGTTCGAGTCCGGTCGCCGCCTCCAACCCCTATTTCTTCCTATATCGTTGAAAGTCAATGACATTCGCTTCTTGGGCGTAACACGGATCCACCCTGTTATTTGGGGGTTGCTGGTCGTGTCCTCCCGTTTGCCGCCCACTTTCTGGCCGCTTTTCCAGCACTTCACGTGCTCTGGTGATGGCAAATTCGGGGGAGAAATTGGCATAAAATTATTCGGTTGTCCTGATGGAGGAGTGCCCGAGCTGTGCCTGTGCCACGTGTAGTGGCTGGCCGCTTTCGGCGATGGTGATCGCTACTGCTCGGCGGAAGTCTTTGGGTTGGAGCCAGTCGAGCCCCGCTTTTCTCCGCGCGCGGTTGAACGTCTGGTTGATCTGCCGATAGCGTGTGCCGGTTTTCGGGTTCCAGAACACGTACGGGTATTGCCCGAGCCGGGGTACCTCCTGCATGGTCTCCACGGCGCGAGAGGTGAGGGCCACGAGGGCGTTGTCCCCAGCCTTGCTCAGGTTGAAGATCGCCACTTGCGCATCGAGGTCGACGTGCTCCCACTTCAGTCGCATGGCTTCGCTGGGCCGGCATCCAGTTTCGTAGATGAACACAACGAGTTGCTTCACAGGAAAGGACAGGTGCTCGAGCAACCGCCATGAATAAGGTCAGCGCCCTTAGGCTCTCCAACGCCGTGTTAGTTTGAAATACAGTCCGGATGGGAAAACTCATCCAGAAGCTAGAAGACGCTGGGGAGGAAGTGTCGCCTGAGGTGCTCGTACGTGTCTCTCCGTTAGCGCAGACGCACATCATTCCCCATGGAACTTGCCATTTTGACTATCTCAAACCGAGCCTAAAGTAATTTTTAGAACGATCGCCGCTAGGGACCCAACCAGTTGACCTCCTAAGACTTAAGGCCTTAAGTGGAGGCATTATTTTTTCCACAATCGGTGTCGACAGTGCCTTTGAACTTCGATCCTTCTTCCAAAGTTATTTGGGGGGCACAAATGGCGCCGCTCACCTTGCCTGACGGCTTAATGACTACTTGTTTTTCTGCATAAAGATTTCCTTGGATCCACCCTTCAACAGTAATCGTCGTCCCATAGATGTCCCCCTTCACGTATCCCTTTTCTCCTACAACCACGTTGTTGTTCTTCAAATTGACCTTGCCTTCCACGTGCCCTTCGATCGTCAAGTCTCCCCCTCCTGTGAGGTCACCTCGGAAGGAGATCATTGAGTCAATTAATGTACCTTTCTCTTTTCTCTGAGCTGAAAAGGCCAGACGCTTGAGAAAAACGAAAAACTTCATCTTGTGAAAGGTACCACTAAATCCATCAATGCGAGGCGGAGATGTTTTCCAGCAGAGCTGGAGTATGAGTAGGGAGATCGCCCTGATTGCGGCGGAAATGTACGCTAAAGCCACTTGAGTCTATTTACGGATTGATCAGCTCTTTGAGCCCCTTTCCGAGTTTGAAATAGGGGATACGTTTGGCAGGGACCTGCACCTTCTCGCCAGTCTTTGGGTTGCGCCCCTGCCGTGGGCGGCTTTGGCGCAGAAGAAAACTGCCAAAACCCCGGAGCTCCACCATCTCTCCGGAATTGAGCCCCTCGACGATACTGTCGAGAACGGTCTGAAGCACCAGCTCAGGCCTCTTGTTTGGTCAGCCCGCTGTTCGTGGCAACTTCAGCGCGAAGATCGACTTTGGTCATGTCGCAGTAGGCTACCCGAGCCGATCCGGTGGGTCAAGTGAAGGGCCGCAAACTGAAGGGCCGCAAACAAGTACAAAGACGCTCCACTTATCCCAGGCAGGGTGCAAGAAAAGAGCAGCGATTTATCCGACAAATCTCATAACCCTGGATATACTGCTACCCTGAGTCAAGCGTCAAGACACCAGGCAAAGAGGCGGCAGTCAATTCTCGACTTCAGTGGATTCTGTGCCTTCGCTCTCCCCTCTTTCCTCGCTGCCCTCGCCTTCCGGGCTACTAGAGTCGCTCTCCTTTATCGCCGGCCGGCGAGCCGTACTTCATTGTAGTGCCGACCTCGAATTTCTTGAATTTCTGGTAGGTGATGAGCTCTCGGATGCGGACATCTCCAGCGCGGAAACTAAGGATATCGTCGGCCTTGGAACAGGTGGGAGACACTGGTTGCGGCCTGACCATTTGGCGTGATCTCTTCTTCGAGCCAGAATTAGACTGGGCGCAAAAAGCAAGTACGTCCTATTTGCCTGTCTAGACAAGAGAGGGAGTAGACATAGGGGACGATAGACTCCAAAATTCCTTTCGCATCTATCTCTGCCCTAAGCTAGAAGAAAATGATCCTAGCTCAAATCGTTCTTGCCACAACGCTCACCCTCACAACATTCACCTCAGGTTCGGATGATCTGAAGGAGCTGCGATCCTTCGTTCACAAGCTCATAGAAAACATCAACGCTCGTGATGGGAAGGCCTTTCATTCGAAGTGGCATCCACAAGCTACTCTATATAGCCATAAGTTCTTCTTCGCTTTTGATCGGGCTGAAGTGGATGCCTCGGGCTTGGCTGAAATCTGGGAGGATTTTTTCAGCCGGATCGATCGCATCGATTTCAAAGAGACGGACTTCAGTGTCCGTAGGATCGGTGAGGTCGGGATGGTTTGGGGGTCGACAAGAGTGATCGTTCATCGCAAGGGCTCCGGGTCCTCCGTCGAAAGGCTCCGTGTGACTCTGATCTTCATCAGAGCAAGCGGTGGCTGGAAACTTCTAAGCTGGCCCGATTCGCCAGCCCCCGAGTGAGCAGCCAGGGACTAATCCCAGTAGGGCTCCTCGCAGGTCCCAGCGTACAACCCCCAGCTACCCTGACGCCGACAACCCCCAGCTGACTCAACCGGATCCCGAGAGGGTGTCACCAGCTGCTACACGTTACGTCCCGCTGGATGATTCGCGCCCTTGTCCTCGGTTCCTGAGGCCGGAGGAGCGTCACACAGCCAAAAGGGCAATGATCCGGGCACCGCGCGGCGCAGTAGAGTCCACCTCACGAATAGTTCGGCCGGTTGAGTTCGGCCGAAGTCCATCTGGATGGGGAAGCAACTCAAGGCCGAACGTGACCCGCCTGCCAAAGCGAGCTCTCTATCTTCGCCGCATCTTCGAGGTACCAGAGGCCGCCACCGTAGTCGCGCGACACTCCAATGTAGACGGCTTCCAGTGATTCCGCCACCTTGCGCGGGACTTTCACACGAAGGGTCAGCTTCTGGCCCTCTGGGGGAGCCGTACCCAAAACGAATTCCTGCATCTTCAGCTGCTCCACCTCTTCCCACCACGTCTTGGTATAAGCTTGGTCAAAGTCGACCAGTTTTGCCTCGACCACTTTGCCGCTCTTTTCGAGGAGCAGCTGGGCTTCCTTCACCCTATCGGCTTCCTGGGGTTGCCCTTGCTTGATCGACCCAAACCCCAGGCGATAGTCGCCATCCGGCGCGAAATTGGCGAATTCGACCGTGAATTGAATCTCGTCGGCGTCCGTCTTGATCACTGGTGAGGGCATGGTAGCCGTATCCTGAGCATGGATAGACAAGCCCAAAACCAGAATCAGTAGCGTGAGTGCCCCAATCGCTTTCATCTTTTTTAACTTCCGAAGTCTGTCGTTATCGTAACATGCTCGATAGAGCTGGTGGGAGGCGATGGCTATCTACCCGAAAAACTTCGTATACCTTTAATTCTAACAATCTAGAAAGGTTGTGACGCCCGCCCTCCTCCGGTTATTTTAGGGCATGGAAATGTTTAAAGCCTTTTCTTAGCCTATACTCGACTGCCCGCGATTCGGGGGCAGGACATCCGTTCTTGCTTCATTTGTGTCTCAGCTTTTTTCCGATACCGAGCCGCACTCGAAGGTCAGAAAAAGCTAACGACGGGGGGAGATGTTTTGATGACGGAACGCTTTCAACGAGATTCCCAGGGTGTGCCGCCTCTGTCCTAGTTCCCAAGTTCTTTCCACCAGCTCAATGTCCGGCTTCTGCCTAGCTCTTTGTCGCTTGTCTTCCAGGATCTGGCGATTGTTCTGGATGACTGCGGCTATGTCGAATTTAGTGCGGCGGAAGAGCTTTGTAATTAGTCCCAACATCCCAACATATAGAACGGCGCAGGAGAAAACCTGAGAGAGACTCCCAGATCCTCCAGGAAAGTACGAAAAGAATTATAGCAACCGACCGTGACACCATCATCGTCTGCGCCGACAAGCAAAGGCGCACGGAAAAGACCCCAGGAGAAGCCCTTGTCGTTCCGTTTACCCTGGATCTGGTGGCTCTGAGGGGTGAGTTCTTGACACGGTAGAAGCCCGAATCCGGTTCTCAGACGGAACCACTGCTCGTGAAGTCCCGGCCACCGCCTGTCCCTCTTGGCATTCTTGGCGAGATTGAATTTGCGGCTTGTTTCTTACAGACTACGCATTCTGTCCGGCCTCCGTGGGCCAACATTGTGCCGGAACTGTAAGTTCCGAATCGACCCGAAAAGGACCAGGCCAATCCTTCCCCTTTTTCGCGGGAGGGTCAAACAAGGAGGGGTGCCTTGGGTGCATTGCTTATGCTTCCTCAGCAGGTCTGATGAGTGATAGACTCGGGTGACGGTTTAGATTCTTGGAGGGGTGGGGGATACAGGGAAGCCCCAGGTGGATTACACGAGACTCCCCATAAAAGCACTGCTCGAAGAGCAAAAAACCTACCAGGCACGCCCCTCCATGAAAGGGCCGTAGGGGAGCTAAAGTACAGGCTGTCCGTTTGCGGACTTATCCTGGCTGGGCTCTTCCTACTGATTGCAACCTGGCAGGTAATCAAATAATTGGCTTTCCTAGAACGGAGCCCTCAGACTGCCAGCTGATTAGCGCTCTAGCCGGATGAAGCGGTGATCGAAGATGGAAGATGAACCCATGGATGGACATTTAAGCGGCTCATGGGAAGAATTCGAGGGGTGGCTTAGAAACACCATCGAGTCCGACTTTCGTTGGAAGGTGCGCTCGCCAGATACTCGGTTGAACCGAGAGATGATCGCCGACCTGATCCCGGATACAATGAAACACAACGAGGGCGTTTTCCCAAAGAGTAATGCATTTATAGAACGAGTCCGAACGAGTCAACAAGGATTCGGCCAACCCAACACTTTGAGTCATCCGGGGGGCGAAGACAGAAAATCCTAGGTGCGCTAACCTCCGCTTGCGCACAGGGCAGGTGAGCGGCTCCCACAGCGGCGGGTGAGCGAGTAATGGTGTCTCAACCCTCCGAGGGCTGGGGGCTTTCTTGTTAAACTAGCTCTCAGTTGTTGATGAATTAGAGTTTAGATGTCTTTAGATGTAGACACTCAGTTTTGAAGAGGTGCAGAGATCGTGTCCTTGCCAGCCAGGGCGTATCGTTGGTGTAGACCTTTGGCTCCATAGATATCTAGAGAGTGATGGAGTTGCCCGGCAAGAAACGCTCAGTTGGCTGTACAGTAACATTCGACGCTGAGGGGCTATTGTCATTCGGGGACCTCCATTACAGAAAGAGACCCCGCCAGAAGTTAGCCAATAGATAGGCGTCCACAACATTCCCCGCACTTGGTAAGCGCGAGCACATCTCGAAGAGAAGTTGCTCGGTGATCCCCGATTGTTTTAGAGTCCTTTTCCTTGCCACTCTTCTCGATAAAAGCTTCTAGGGTTCTCTGCGTGACGCCTGGCGCAATTTGCGCAGCGCCTGGACTTCGATCTGGCGGATGCGCTCCCGAGTCACAGAAAACCTCTGACCGACTTTCTCGAGAGTGCATCCAACGCCATCGTCAAGTCCGAAACGCATCCGAATCACCTGCTCTTCGCGGGGTCTTAGGGTTAGCAAAACCGCGGAATTTCGCTCTGCTAGATTGTGATTGATCACGGCCTCTTCTGGCGAAAGCACTCCATGATCCTCGATGAAGTCACCCAAAGGGGTCTCGTCTTCTTTACCTATTGAAGTTTCCAGAGAAATTGTCTGCTGCGCGATCTTCATGGTTTTGAGAACCTTGCGGACAGGCAGACCCATTTTCTGGGCGATCTCTTCGGCAGTAGGCTGGCGTCCGAACTCCTGGACCAGAGCTCGATCGGTCTGCGCGAGTTTATTGATCACTTCAATCATATGCACCGGGATTCGGATAGTCCGACCTTGATCGGCAATCGCTCGGGTAACGGCCTGTCGAATCCACCAGTGGGCATACGTCGAGAACTTGTAGCCCCGTCGATAGTCGAACTTCTCTACCGCTTTCATCAACCCGGTGTTGCCTTCCTGGATCAGGTCCAAAAACGGTAGGCCTCGGTGAGGATATTTCTTCGCAATGCCAACCACTAAGCGGAGATTGGCTTCCGCCAGTTCCTTCTTGGCAATATCTGCTTCCAGTTCATTCTGTTTGATCGTTGCCAGAGTCCGCTTGAGCTCTCCTGGGCTGGCCTGAACCTTCTCTTCAATCTTCTTCATCTCCTTTTTGAGCCCTCGAAGCAGACCCTTCACCTTCTCCGCTTCATTGTGCTCTAAAGAAGACCTCAGCAATTCCTTAGATTTCTTCGTTTCCTTCTCCAAAGCCACCAGTCGATTGCACATCGTCTTAACAACAGTCAGCAGCGTCACCTGGGGCAAGGGCGCCAGGTCCAAGGTCCGGATGCAACGGGCGATTGAGATCCGGTCGTGCGTCAGTTGAGCAAATAAGTGCCTGTATTCAGCAGTCTTTTGGCGGTCCTGATACAGACGCTTCCAAATCTGAGAAGCCTTCGCTTCCAGTCTCCCGATCTCCGCAATTCGCTCCAGCACATCTTCTCGTCGTTCCGCCAGGTTCTCCTCGGTCCGTCCCTCCTTGTCGACGTTGACAAGCTGCGTGATGGGAGTTTTCCCGGCACGGAGCGCCTTACCATAGTCCAAGACTTCAGCGACAGCAAGGGGACAACGTGAGACCGCTTTGAGCACATTCATCTGTGCTTTTTCTATGCGTTTGGCGAGCTCTACTTCCTGTCCTTGATTAAGAAGGGGCACCTTCGCCATTTCCCGCAAGTAGATGCGGACCGGATCGCTGGTCTTTCCCAGACGTTCGGGTGTCAACTCGGCGTTGTGGTCTTCGCCCTTTCCCTTGCCATCGATCTTCTGCCGAGACCCCTCGAACGGGTGCTCGGAATCGATCACTTCAATTCCGGCAGCACCGAGAAAAAGGAGAATCTGATCCAGATCTTCAGAGCCAAGGAGCTCCTCGGAAAGGGCATCATTTACTTCGTCGTATAGGAGATAGCCTTTTTCTTCCCCGAGGCTGACTAATGCTTTAAGGCCGTCGTATTTGTCTTCTATGGACAAATTCTATTCCCTTCCTTGGATAAATTCTATTCCCTTCCTTATCCCCGACAATGCGCAGGCCAGAAAGGAGGGTGAGTCTTTGGGTGAGGGACTCTGGAGCAGAGTAAACTGCTGGTCAGGTCGGAAAAAACCTCCAAGCCCGTAATCTTAACGAACGGACAATTGAGGGGCAAAGGCGACTCGCGGGGATGGAGCCACTACCCCCATAAGGGCTCCGGAAGTGTTCGGATTTCCACCCATCTCTTATAACAGGAACGATGACGTGGGTCCGGCTCCTGGAGGCTCTTCAGGAAATGCCAGGGCCAGACAGCTGGCTACTCAAGACGCACCAGATATTTTAGAAGATCAGCCTTGGTGGTCAGGACCAGGGTCGTTTGGGAGTCGACTCCCTTTTCGTAGGTCTCCATGCTTTTCGTGAAAGCGTAAAAGGAGGGATCCCGATTGTAGGCAGCGGCGTAGATCTGGGTGGCCTTTCCGTCGGCCTCTCCTCGAATCTCCTGGGCGGATCGGTAGGCTTCCGATTGAATGCGTTGGAGCTCCCGCTCCTGTTCTCCTCCGATCCGGGCCGCTTCCCCTTCCCCTTCTGAGCGGTAGCGGGCAGCAACGCGCTTTCGCTCCGCAATCATCCGAGCGAATACGTCCTTTTGAACCTCCTCCACGTAGTTGATCCGCTTGAACTGTACATCGATCAAATCGATGCCGAAATCCTTGACCTTGGGAGAGGCTGCTTCCAGGATCAAGCGGGTGATGTCATTGCGCCCCTTCGTGATCTTTTTCAGGACCGAAGTTTCCTCTTCGGATTCCTCGGAGACTTCCGCGTCTTCCCGATTGCTGCTGCGCACAATTTCAATCAGGTTATGCTGGGCGATAGCGTTCCTTGTTTCCCCGTCTAGGATGCCGCCGAGTCGAGATCGCCCCCCCCTCTCGTCGCGCAGTCGCTGGAAAAACTTCAAGGGATCGGCGATGCGCCAACGCGCGTAGGTATCCACCGCGAGGAAGCGCTTGTCCCTGGTGGGCATCTCATCAGCCTCCCCATCCCATTCGAGAAAGCGCTTTTCGAAATAGTTGATCTTTTGAACGAAGGGGAGTTTGAAGTGAAGTCCCGACTCCGTGATAGGTTCTCCTCTCGGCTCCCCAAACTGGGTAATGATCGCCTGTTGGGTCTCATCGACGATGAAGGTGCTGGCCCGGAGCAGGATCAGCACAGCGGCGAAAATGGCGAGATAGGCATACTCCCGTCTCATCGAGTAGTTCCTTCCCCCGGCTCAACTTGATAAAAGCTCCCCAGAGCGATGGACGATTCCACATGCACCCCCAGGACGACCAGAATCCGTCTCATCGAGACCTTGGAGAGCCTAAGATTGCGAAAGTCGAAAACCTGTGCACTCATAGATTACTCTATGGACCACAATAACAGAAACAGAGATTGGATGAAGGGTCGAGGTCGTACAGCCAAACCCTGCGGCTGGTGATCTGAGGTGGAAGACGGTGACGCCGATATCGTGGTGCCACCGCCCAATAGTAGCGGACCGCCGACTGAGGGTCTGTTGAGTGCGATCGGGCAGGTCGTGTATTCGAGCAGTGTAAAACTTTCGCCCGGACAAAGTGTCCGACTAGAAGGTGTATGACTTGCCCTTCTCACCATCGTTACCCTTGAGAGTCACCTGGTAGCTGTTCCCAGTGGGATCGGGGCCAGTACGTCGGTACGTGTATTTCCCGTCTGGTCCGGTCTTACGCTTGAAGGTGCCTCCTGGCCACCAGAACTCCAACTTCAATTCAGCGTTTTCCACATCCCTGCCAGAGCACTTAACGTGGATTGCCGCTTCGATCTTCCAGTTGTTGCCCAATCCCCTCTTGGTTCCGGACAGCGTCATCGTGATGTCCTCTTGGGCACAATCCGTAACCGTTAGGGGAATCGTCGGTGGGCTCGATTCATCATCCGTGCAACTCGATCCCAGGACGAGCGCCGCCCACAGCAAGGCAGGTACAATAGGCATCGATCGAGCTCCTATCTTCATAAGCAAACTCCCTCGTTTGAGGTTACCGATACTCTAATGTTTTGCGTCACCGGCGGGCGGAGGGGCAGCTGGCGAGGGCGGGCCGGGCCTGCTCCAAAAAGGCAAGAAGTGCAGGTTGGTCAAATTAACAATGCCGAGATCTCCCAATAGCAGTTCAATTTTCCACGGCAGGTTCCTTGACACCAGAAAGGTTGCCATAAAGGATCCCTCCTCCTTGGCTAGAACCTCCTGCCCCACGATGTTTCTATCGAGAAACTGAGATCTAGTCAGCCCCAAGGGAGCCGCTTCCTTTAAGTTCAAGCGCTGGTGGACTTCCCTTGAGCCCAGAGCCTTTAAGATCATCCCGTCATAGCGGATGGCTACCTCTCCCAGATGGATAGCAGTCCCACTCAAGTTCTGAATGGTCAACTGAGCACTAAGCAAGACCTTCCCCTCTACGTCTGAGTCTACCGTCCAGAAGGACTCCAGGGTAACAAGAGCCGAGTCGGAGGAAAGACGTGGCGTCTGCGGAGCTCACTGACCGAAGGAAGACGCCACCCAGAAGACTGAAAGAATCGGGATCAGATAGGTCCCCATGCTCTTTGTTTTAGTGTGATGGGTTATTCGGTAGACGAAAAGAAAGGTCGGGAGGTAGAGCGTGGAAATAAGCTCTTCATGAGGCAAGAGAAAGCACAATGCGAGAATAGGGCAGGGTGGTGGCCTGCAGTCCGATTCTTGCCTGCTACATCTTCTTTGACTTGACTTTTCCCGATGGGGTGGAGAGTAAAGGGCCTTGCGATGGTTCAGTCTCTATATTTTGGCTCAGCTTGGTCTTGATCCTCGGTTGTTTGCTCCTGTGTTTACAAGAGCGGAAAAGCATGGTGCCCTTCCGCTATGAGGGAATTGAGCCGTGGGGGATGGCTGTTCCCCTCGCCTCTGCCCTCTTAACGCTCGGCGTTGTTCTGGCCTTTTGGGTCAAGCTTTCGATCGAAAGCTTGGTGATAATGTTCGCGCTAGTGTTTGCCATCGCTACCGCATTCTATTTTCTGTTTCAGTTAAACAGGTGAGGATCAATCCAAGCCAGTAAACCTCCACCGAGGCATCACTTGGGGGGGCAGTGAGCAGCAGCCCGACCTTCGTCAGGGCGTCTTTCCTCTGGTCTGGATCGCAGTCAGCCGATCACGAGTAGGAGTCGGAGGTTATATTTTAGTTACGAAGCGGACAGATGACGAGAAAATACTGGACGAAGTAGAACCCATCTCAATCTGAGCTGCCATTAGAGTCTGTCTCCTAAGCCAATCCTGTGAAGCTCGCTTTCGAGCCCCCGCAGAGATTCTTCCTTAATGGACTCGTCAGTGGAATCTTCGGCGGCTCGCATTTCAAAGTACAGGCCCTTATCGATGCCCTTAAACCATAGATGGATCCCCAAAATCGGTGAGCCGTCTTCCGCCTGCATTGGGTCGTGTAGAAAATCAAAAGCCTGTGGGCTGCAAGAAATCCTCGGCGCGATTTCCTCTATCGTCTCCTCCGCGACCCTTCTAATTCGCTCTCGCATTGAGCACCTCTGTGCATCAGGATCAGGGCCCTCAAAGAGGGCACTGCATGATAGCTTCTCCGGTAATGGTCCAATCTGGCACTCTATGACGGCCATAGTGTAACTCAAAGTGAAGCTCCACCTGGCGGGTCGCTGGTTAAGGACCAGCTGCTTGCCCGTTGCGATAGCTCTCCAGGACCTTTTCCCGGAGGGCTTTCTCCACTTGCGCGAAAACTTTGCTTTGGCAGCGTTCAGCCTCCTCGAGGTTAAGCTCCTGCGTTTCCAAGGAGACTCTGTTCAGCGGGACGATGATGTGACTGTTTGTCCAGTCTTCGAGCTGCTGCAGGTAACTGTTGCGCTATAGATGTATCCGCACTTCGAACAAAAGATTATTAAAATTCGGTCGCTGGAACCGATATCGTCGATTTTCTTGAAACGAGCGACAATATAGTCCTCACCAACCTCTCCACAGCTCGGGCATTTGGGTTCTGCCCTGAATTTTCCCCTACTTTCTGCGGCGGTGTGGCTAATTGACACCGATGACTGATCACTCGCCCGTGGGGAGCCACCCCTAGGTCCTCCCAGGGTCAAGACCGTAGGTTTTCGTTCAAATGCCCCCGCTGCTCCCCCTATGACTGGTTTGTTTTTGACTTCGCCTAGATATTGAAATCTCAGATGGCTGCGGCCGACTCCTAAGGATTCGAGGCAACTCCGGACCACGATTGCTCGGTTGAAGTAAAATTTTCGCTCTGCATCAGATTTGCCGCCCCACCTGATGTCAAGTGTTTCAAAACTGGCCTTCAGCTCTGTGGCGAGCGGTTCCAGGTGTTTTTTACAGTTCGTCAGCTTGTCCGTCTCACCAACAAAGAGATCCTCAGGCACTTTGAACTCTTCCTTGTCTTTTGCCACGACGACTAACATCCACAACGGAATCGCCAGGATTGCGAAGGAGAAAAGCCTGGTCAATAGGGTTCGCCGACAAGTGGGTTTCTGGGTCAAGCTTTTGCCTCCACAGAGAAGGGTCTTCTGCTGGGGGTTTTGCGACTGGAGTGGCACGATGATTAACTGGGAAAGGGTAGGGTGACACTCCATCCTGCCTTGTCCAGTGCCATCGTGCCAACATTAATTATAGCAGTCCAGTGTAGGGCTGCGCGCTCTTGAGGTACAACCAGGGTTGCTTGACAACGCACAGGGTTTTTGTTTAATCCCAAAACAAGTAGATGGAAGTGGATTAAACCACGTGTAAACACCTGAAATGCCCAACCTAACGGGTATTCTGGAGTTCGACAAAGAATCTTCAGAGAGGCCCGAAAGGAGGCATTTCAGGTGAAGAAAAAGCATAGCGCAATCCTCCGAAAACGGGAAGCAGAGGTGGCCACTCGGTTGAGGCCCAGCTGGAATGGTCAAGCTCGGAAAACGGTCCTTTCGTCCGACGGGATCAGCTACGAAGTC
>CAUZIZ010000064.1:0-27899 GCA_963579905.1 Acidobacteria bacterium UBA6911
ACCGCAACAGCCGAGCCGAGTTCTGAGTGGCTTGGTGCATAAACTTAGAATGCGGGCCTCCAAAATGACTCCTAGGAGCCGGGAAACGGTCCTGTTTTCTAAATTGCGCTTATTTTGGGGCTAGTAGGCAATTACGGAAGAGTCTGGATTGATGGACAACTCAACATGACCGATATAGACCACTGGCGGAAGAAGATAGACGAGATCAATCTAAAGCTGGTGGAACTGCTAAACGAGCGGGGCCGATGTGCAATCGAGATTGGGAAAATCAAGCAGCGTCTGGACGTGGAGATCTATGATCCGGAACGGGAGCAGCAGGTTATTGAACACGTCCAATCCTTGACTCAAGGCCCCTTGAGCAGGGAGGCCATCAGACGCCTCTTCGAGCGGATTATCGACGAGTCCCGACGAGCAGAGCGAGAGTCGAACAATCATGAAGCCGTAAAGGGGCAAGCCAATAGATCTGAAAGGAGCGAAGAATAATGGTCATCGTCATGAAACCCGAAGCTAGCGACCAAGACATCGAGGCCGTGATCAAGAGACTGGTCTCCGAGGGTTTTGACGTGCACCGGTCTACCGGAGTCGAACACACGGTTCTAGGAGCGGTGGGTGCGAAGATCGTCGACACCCGAAACTACGAAATCCTGCGAGGAGTCCACAGGGTCCATCGCATCTCCCAACCCTATAAGCTCGCCTCTCGGGCCTTTCGTCCTGAAGGAAGCACCTTTAAGGTCGGAGAAGTGGAAATCGGAGGCGACGAGGTCGTCGTGATCGCGGGGCCTTGCACGATTGAAAGTCCCGAGCAGTGCGAAATAATCGCCGAGCATGTCCGGGGAACCGGAGTCAAGCTGATGCGGGGCGGGGCCTTTAAGCCCCGAACTTCCCCCTACTCTTTCCAGGGGCATGCGGAAGAGGGTCTCAAGATGATCCGGAAGGCTGCCGACAGAAACCAGCTCCTGGTCGTCTCTGAGGTGATGGAGTCGAGTCAGATCCCACTGGCTGAAAAGTACATCGACGTCATTCAGATTGGGGCCCGAAACATGCAGAACTACCCACTCCTGCGGGACGTGGGGAAAACCGACATACCGGTACTGCTAAAACGCGGCATGAGCGCTACCGTCGAGGATTTACTCCTGGCGGCAGAGTACATCATGGCTGGAGGCAACCATCGGGTGATACTGTGCGAGCGGGGCATCCGCACCTTTGAAACCGAGACTCGCAACACCCTGGACATTTCCGCGATCCCGGTGGTGCAGAAGCTCAGCCACCTCCCTATCATCGTAGACCCCAGTCACGCGGTCGCCATCCGTAGCCGAGTGGCTCCATTGACCCGAGCAGCGGTAGCAGCTGGCGCCAACGGATTATTGATCGAGGTCCATCATGATCCTGACCAGGCCCTCTGCGACGGAGCACAGTCCTTGAACCTGAATCAGTTCACAGAGTTGATGGATGGGCTCCGATTGATCGCAACTGCGGTGGGAAAAACGATCGCGCCGCCGACCTTGGCGAAGGTGGGTTAGCCGGGGTTAGCCGGCAAGACGGGCGTCAACGGATAAGCACTATCCGGTCCCGGGTCACGCTGACCTCCTGAACCTGATAGGGCAGTTCGAACGGCTCACTGACGTCCACGTGGGGCGGCTGGCGGCTGCTCAGATAGCCGATCACTGAATTGGCTAGCCATGCAGGGATCGGGATGTCATTGACGCGAGCACTCTCCAAGGCACAGGTCCCCTGTCCCTTCGTGGTGGTGATCTTACCCACTGCTATCAAGGTCTGGGTTCCGCTCAAGAGACTCTTGAAGGCGCGAGCCGTGAAACCCGTCAACTCCACATCGTCCATGTTGATAAGGGCCGTCCCCTGAAAGCGTCCCGCCCCCTGCAGATTGAGCTCTACCTTCTGCACCCCCAAGCGTTTCTTGCTCTGAATGGCGGCCTCCGCAAACTCATTTAGGTCGGTCTCCTCCAGCACGAAGATCTCAAGTTTAGATCCCTGTTTGGGTGTCTTCAGCTTGACCAGGACATCGTTGACTCTGGAGGCTCCATCCTGAGCCCAGAGGGTAGCGGTGAAAAGGAAGAAGACGAGAAGTTTGTGCATTGAACTAGATTATAGCCTTGGCGGTGACGGTGTGCGATTTAGTTGGAAAGATCAGTAGATTTTGTCACTCTTGGACTCGGGCGTGGCGGCGGTCTCCAGGCCGCCGTGCTTCGAGCCAAGAGGCTCGAAAATGGAAGACTTCGGCCTGGAGACCGAAGCCACGTTTCACTGCCACAGCGCCCGACGACTGCACACGTGGTCGCGTCCCTAGAGCTCGACCTGGTAGTTGGGAGCCTCCCGGGTAACGACGACATCGTGGACATGGGACTCCCGAAGTGCCATGTGACTGACTCGCAAAAACCGCGTGTTTGACTGCAATTCCGCTATGTTTCGGACACCGCAGTAGCCCATGCCTGCCCGCAGCCCTCCCAACAGCATGGGAATCAATCTGTTCACACTCCCTTTGTGGGGCACTCGCCCCTCGATCCCTTCGGGCACGACCTTTCTGTCGGGATGATCCGGATCGTGTCCGTATCGGTCTGCAGTGCTGCCACCCAGAGCCCCGATCGATCCCATCCCTCGGTAGGTCTTGTAACTGCGGTTCTGGTAGAACACGAGCTCACCAGGTGATTCGTCGGTTCCGGCGAAGAGATTTCCGATCATGACACAGTCTGCGCCGGCGGCAATGGCCTTGGTGATATCGCCCGAGTACTTGATACCTCCATCCGCAATGACGGTAAGTCCAATCTCCCGCGCTACTTCGGCAACTTGTGTAATTGCCGTAATCTGAGGCATTCCCGCGCCCGTCACGACGCGCGTCGTGCAGATGCTTCCCGGGCCCATCCCGACTTTCACCGCATCTGCGCCGGCATCCTGCAGCTCTCGAGCCGCTTCACCCGTCGCGATATTTCCAGCTACCAGGTCTGCCCCTTTAAGCTTCTTTCTGAGTTTCGAAACCGCCTCCAAAACACGTTTACTGTGCGCATGAGCCGTGTCTACCACGATCACATCGGCGCCTGCCTGCTCGAGCGCACAGGCCCTCTCGGAAAAATCGCCAGTGGAGCCTACCGCGGCGGCGACCCTGAGACGACCGAGGCTGTCTTTGGCCGCGTCCGGATAGGTAATCATTTTCATGATGTCTTTGACGGTAATGAGACCCTTGAGACGATAGTCCTCGTCAACCACCAGGAGTTTCTCGATCCGATGCTCGTGAAGGCGTTTCTTGGCCTCTTCTAGGGAAATCCCCTCTTCCACGGTGACCAGATTCTCGGAAGTCATGAGGTCGGAAACCTTCGAATCGAGGTTGGTCTCGAAGCGGAGATCGCGGTTGGTCAGGATACCCAGGAGCTTCCCCCGTCGGTTGGTAACTGGCACACCCGAGATTCTGTACTTTTGCATCCCGTCGATCACATCCCGGATACGGTCATCGGGACGAGCTGTTACCGGGTCAACAATCATCCCCGACTCGGAGCGCTTGACCTTATCCACCTCTTCCACCTCAGCTTCGATCGACAAGTTGCGGTGGATGACGCCAATACCACCCTGGCGTGCAATAGCGATGGCAAGGGGAGCCTCTGTCACCGTATCCATGGCGGCAGAAATGAGGGGAATGTTGAGTGGTATGTTCTTGGAGAACTTGGTTTGAAGCTCGGTCGCCGCCGGCAATACTTCACTCCGGGCCGGGATGAGCAACACGTCATCAAACGTCAAAGCTTCGAGTATCTTCATGGAAGGATTATAGCGATGCTAAAAGCAAGCACCAAGATACAAGAGACAAGATACAAACAAATTCCAACAACCAAGCTCCAAATCTAAGAGCAGACACGCCAGAATTCCGGGCGTCTACCAGTCTTACAGACTCCGACGGTCTAGAACCCGTCTAAGATTTGTTGCTTGGAATTTGTTTGTATCTTGTCTCTTGAAATTTAGACCCCCCCAGATCCCCGACCCCACCGCTGAACCGCGTTCATCCAGCGTATCTAGGCGCCATGCTACAATGAGAGGGATATGTTGAACATCCTTCTGGCCAAGTTCATCGGCTCCCAGAATGACCGGGAACTCAAGCGCATCGAGCCTCTTGTCCGTCGCATCAACGAGTTTGAGAACCAGTTTTCGGGTCAGAGTGATGAGTCCCTGAAGGCCAAGACCCCAGAATTCAAATCGCGCCTGGGAGAGGGCGAGGAACTCAATGATATCTTGCCTGAGGCCTTCGCACTCGTGCGCGAAGGCTCCAAGCGCGTTCTCCGGATGCGTCATTACGACGTGCAGCTCGTTGGAGGCGTCGTGCTCCACCAGGGCCAGATCGCAGAAATGAAGACAGGTGAAGGGAAAACCTTAGTAGCTACCCTGCCTGTTTACCTCAACGCATTGACGGGGCTAGGAGTACATCTCGTCACCGTGAACGACTACCTAGCTCGCCGTGATGCCGAGTGGATGGGTCCGCTCTACCGCTATCTGGGCTTGACCGTCGGAGTAGTTCAACACGATATTTCCGACGAGGATCGCAGGGCTGCCTACCAGGCAGAAATCACCTACGGAACCAACAACGAGTATGGCTTCGACTACCTGCGCGACAACATGAAATACTCGGGCGAGGACTGTGTGCAGCGCAAGCACTACTACGCCATCGTGGACGAGGTCGACTCCATCCTGATCGATGAAGCCCGCACACCTTTGATTATCAGTGGTCCTTCCGAAGAGTCCACCGACAAGTACTACAAGATTGATAAGCTTATCCCCCGCCTGGTGCGTGAGGAAGACTTCAAGGTTGATGAGAAGGCCCGGACAGTAGTGCTGCAAGAGCCCGGCATCGAGAAGTCAGAAGGCTTTCTAGGCGTGGAGAATATCTACGACCCGCGGAATATGGACCTAGTCCATCACATCCACCAGGCGCTCAAGGCCCATACCCTGTTCAAGCGGGACGTGGACTACGTCGTGAGAGAGGGTCAGGTCGTCATCGTGGATGAGTTCACCGGTCGCCTGATGCCAGGGCGAAGATACTCAGAGGGCTTACATCAGGCTCTGGAGGCGAAGGAGGGGGTGAAGATCGAGCGCGAGAATCAGACCCTCGCCACCATCACCTTCCAGAACTACTTCCGAATGTACGAAAAGCTGGCCGGGATGACGGGTACAGCCGAGACCGAGGCCGCCGAGTTCGACAAGATCTACAAGCTCCAGGTCTCGGTCATTCCCACCAACAAGACCCTCGTCCGTGATGAGTACTCCGATGTGATCTATCGAACCGAGCGGGAAAAATTTATAGCAACGGTGGAAGAGATCAAGGAGCTCAGTGAGATCGGCCGTCCGGTTCTGGTGGGAACAACTTCAATCGATAAATCCGAGCGTCTGGGCAGCCTGCTCAAACGCAAGGCCGTTAAGCACGTAGTGCTCAACGCCAAATACCATGAAAAAGAGGCCGAGATCGTCGCTCAGGCAGGCAGAAAGGGCGCGGTTACCATCGCCACCAACATGGCCGGCCGCGGCACCGACATCATCCTGGGCGGAAATCCAGATTTTGATGCCAAAGCGCAGCTGCGCAAACAAGGAATGAGTTGGGAGGAAGACCCGGAGGAGTTCGAAAAGGAGCTGGCGAAACGGACTCCTGACTGGGAAAAGGAGCATGAAGAGGTTGTTGAGCTGGGAGGGCTTCACATTATCGGAACCGAGCGCCACGAAGCTCGCCGAATCGACAATCAGCTCAGAGGTCGTGCCGGACGCCAGGGCGACCCGGGATCCAGCCGATTCTACCTTTCGCTGGAAGATGATCTGCTGAGAATCTTCGGATCGGAGCGGATTTCCGGGATGATGCAGTCGCTGGGTATGGAAGAAGGCGTCCCCATCGAATCCAGGCTGATCACCAAGCAGATCGAAAGAGCCCAGAAACAGGTGGAAGCAAGGAACTTCGAGATCCGGAAACACCTGCTTGAGTACGACGACGTCATGAACAAGCAGCGTGAGGAAATCTATCGCTTCCGAAAAGAGCTGCTGGAAGGCAAAGACCAAAAGGAGTACGTCCTGAATCTGGCCTCGGAGCTGGTCCAGGAGTTTTTGGACAGTTATGCCAGCCCGGAAGTGGATCCAAGCGATTGGAAACCGGAAAATCTGAAAGTGAATCTGAAGCGGGTCTTTGGGGTCGAACTCCCGGCCGATGTGGATGACCTATCGCGGCCCGACCTTGAAGAGAGACTGCTCGACACCGTCCGGACGAAGTATGAACAGAAAGAGCAGGACATTGGCACGGAGACCGCGCGTTGGTACGAGCGCATCCTGATGCTCCAGATCATCGACCAGCAGTGGAAAGACCATCTACTAGCCCTGGATCACCTCAAGGAAGGGATCGGTCTTCGGGGCTACGGACAGCGGGACCCACTGGTTGAGTACAAACGCGAATCCTTTGAACTCTTCGAAGAACTCTGGAACCGCTCGACAGAAGAGATGGTCCGAATGCTCTACCTGCTGCGTCCGATCACCGAAGATGATGGGCGAGAACAACTGGGAGCCCGCTCCCGCCGGCAGCAGCCCATGACCTATTCTGGCCCGGAAGATCAAGCAGTCGCGCCGCGTCACCAGCGGATGGACAATCGAAGCGCAGCGGCCGTTAAACCGATGGTCCGAGCTCTGCCCAAGGTGGGACGGAATGACCCCTGCCCCTGCGGCTCAGGGAAGAAGTACAAGAAGTGCTGTGGAACCTAGGGCTCTGTCAAGAATAACTTCGCAGAGTTGGCGCTCAGATTTGCGCCAGATTTGGCCGCGAACGATTGAGCGAAACCGTAGGCGTAGCCGGGCCTACGTTGAGGATTTTGCGATTGAGGAGCGGCCGAAGATGGTGTGAAGATGAGATGCCAGAATGTGAAGTTATTTTTGACAGACCCCTTAGGTCAGGAGACAAGGGCCCAAGCCCCAAGGTCCCCAATCACAAGCAGATTCCCGAGTTTTCGGTAGTGGTACCCGTCCGGGATCTATCCGACTCTTTGGCCCACTGCCTCAAAGGACTCGAGCAGCAGCGCAATCGGGAAGAGATCGAAGTCATCGTTGTGGACGACGGATCCATCGACGGGAGTCTAGAAGTGGCTCGCCGCTCTGGGGCTCGCGTCGTAAGTCAGGGACGCCAGGGTGCCGCGGCCGCTCGCAACCGGGGTGTGATCGAAGCCAGGGGTCGCATCGTACTGTTCCTCGACGCCGATTGCGTCCCCAGCCCCGACTGGGTCTACCAACTGACACGGCCACTCCTCCAAGGCTCGGCCAACGTCGCCGTAGGGAAATATGTGTCCCAGCAGAAGGAATGGGCCGCACGTCTGATTCAACTGGAACTCGAAGATCGCTATTCCAGGATGCAGGCGCAAGAGACAATCGATTTCATCAACACTGGGACCTGTGCTCTCTCTAAAGACCTGCTCCTACAAAACCCTTTTGACTCGCTCTTTGGACGGCTCGAGGACCTTGATCTGTCCTTCCGGCTGGCACATCGAAGGATTCTCATGGTGTTCGTGCCGGAGGCTGAGGTTCAGCACCAGCATCCTCAGACCCTATGGCGATATATAAAGAGGAAGTTTCGCTACGCCAGATACGCACCATTGCTCTACCGCAGGTTTCCGCAGAAGTCGATTTCTGACAGCAGTACACCGAGGAAGCGGAGACTTCAGCTCGCTCTACTCGGCCTGGGTCTCTTGTCACTGCTCCTATCTGTCATACGTCCAGTCTTTGGCTTGGTTGGCTTGACCTTCACAGTCGCTTCGGTTGCCTTTTCATTGCCCCTGGCTGCCAGGGCCTTCCGAACTTCGGTAGGATTCGGGATCGCGGCTCCGATATTGATCCTGGGTGGAAATCTGGCTTTCGCAGCCGGGATCGCGTGGGCTCTGACCACAGACATCGGAAAAATTATCCCGGCAAACGGAGGGGCCTCCTCAACGTAATCCCAAGGGAGGGTGTGACATGAAACAGTCGGTTCTTTTCAGCTTCATTCTCATCGCTGCCAGCATGGGCCACTCTTCGTCCCTGGCCCTCGGGGGGATCGCCATAACCGTTGACAGCCCCCTGGCTCCACCCAGTTGGGCGCTGCTGGAGCGCGAGCTGCTGCGTGCCAACACCGAGGCTTGCAAGGAATTCTTTGCCAAGTACTTCGATGCAAGAGGCCATCTGTTGTGCGTGGAACGCTGGGGTGGTGACGACGGGCCGGACGATGCCATCGAGAACTGCAACGACTGGCCTATCCTGCATGCGCTGGGCGCCTCCGACGAGGTCTTAGAGATGTACAAGAAAGCTTGGGAGGGCCACCTTGTACAGTACACCGAGGCCAAGACGACCCAGGTCCCATTCGCACGAGACGGTATGTACTACAAGGAATTCCCGGTCATGTTCGACTGGCTCCACAACGGCGAAGGTCTAACCGTCTTCAACCTGCAGGGGTTGTCCGATCCGCGCAACCCGGATTTCCAGAGGCGTGTCCGGCGCTTTGCCGGCTTCTATATGAACGAGGACCCGCAGGCTCCCAACTACGATCCCAAACACAGAATCATTCGCAGCATGTTCAACGGAAGTCGAGGTCCCCTGCTGCGCAAGGCCACTGGCCTGGACTGGGCCGGTGACCCAATCGTTGTCAAGGGACGCTTCAAACTGGGACATGGGGAAGAAAGCTACGAGCAGATGGTAGCGCACTTCAAGGACTACAACGACATTGTTGGAGACCATCCTCAGAATCTGTTGGCGACTTCTCTGGCCCTGAATGCCTTCATGCTCACCGGAGAGGCAAAGTACAAGAACTGGCTGCTCGAATACGTCGACGCCTGGCGGGAGCGCATGATCGAAAATGACTACATCATTCCCAGCAACATTGGACTGGACGGGACAATCGGCGGCGAGACAGAGGGTAAGTGGTACGGAGGCGTCTACGGATGGGGGTTTACGGTCGTGGTGCCCCAGGATGGGACCATGGCTCATCGCATCACGGTGCACCAGGGCTTCACTGGCTTCATGAATGCCTACCTGCTCACGGGGGACGATAAATACCTGGAGCCCTGGCGCCGACAGATCGATGCCATCAACGCTCAGGGCAAGATGATCGACGGAAAGAAGATGTACCCCCGCATGTACGGCGACGACGGCTGGTACGCGTTCCTACCTGAAAAATACGACTACAACGCAATGAACATCTACTACTTGTCGATGAATCCGAGTGACCTGACTCGGACCTCGAAGCTGCCCTTGAATCAGACAAGCCTCTCCGGCTATCGGGACAACAGCCAGGTCTCGCGCGACAACGCCTGGCGCAAGTATCTGGCTGGACACAATCCGGAGTACCCCGAGCAGTCACTAAGAACCGACTTCACCAGGATTCGCTCTCGTGTCGAGGCCATGCGCCAGGATACAACCACCCCTGATACGCGGCTTGCGGACGACCCAATGGCCTTCAATCCGGCCAGCGTCAGCTCGCTTATCCATTTGATGCTGGGCGGCCTCCATCCCGCGCACCAGGGATCGGTCCTATTTTGCCGACTACGATACTTCGACCCGATGGAACGGCGCGCCGGAATCCCTCAAGACGTAGCAGCGCTGGTGGAGTCGATGACGGATCAAAGCGTCGATCTCTATCTGGTCAACACCAACCAGCTGCTGAAACGGGACCTGATCCTGCAAGCCGGGGGATACGCCGAGCATCAGTTCATTTCCCTCAAGCTACACGGCCAACGGATTGAAATCGACGCTCCCACCGTGGCTCTACGGCTGATGCCAGGCTGCGGTACCCGCCTCAAACTTGAGATGAAGCGGCACGTCAATCAGCCGACGATGATTCTTCCTTGGGATCGAAATCCGATCCGTTAAGCTGAGGTTTAAGTGAAATTTGGAATGCAGTTACAGGTTCCTGGAAGCGCGCCTTTACGCCAACGGCGTTATTGCGTGTAGCCCAGGGTTGGCGATGCGAAGCGAGCTACCCTGGGTCAAGGTCGTTCAAAACAATGCGCTACCCCGCAGGGGTTATTGCCGACCGGAAACGCGTTGGCAATAACACTTTCAGCGTAGAAGAGGCAGGGCGACTTAAACCCAGGGTAGCTCGCTTCGCTCCGCATCGCCAACCCTGGGCTACACGCAATAACACCTTCGGTGTAGGTGATGCCTCCTGAAACCGGTTTCGTTCTCGAATGGGGCCAACGCATCCTGGGGGCGGAACCTAGTGTAATAAGCTGAGGCTCAACCAACCCCTCGCTCGCGCTTCAGGCTCCAATAGACCGAGAAAGGCCATCTTCACTCCAGCGGAGTCACGGGCAGCGTCGTAAACTGTCCCGGCTCGTCACCCAACTCCAACACGGTCGCCACGATCTCTCCGACGCTGGCCTGAACTACCAGAGTACCCACAAAATCATCGGTGTTGGCACCCGGAAACAACTCATCAATGGACGCAGCAGCCACCTCGACACCTTCCTGGGTCCGCAGCTTCAGATCAAGGGCCACCGACTGGTCCCCGGTGTTACGGATCGCGACGCCAGTATTTATCCCTCCCAATTTTCGACGAACCGGCGCAATGAAGCCGCTCAAGGGTTGGCTTGCTCCCACTCCTGCGATTCCGATGTCCGGAATACTGAAACGGATCACGCCCCCCAGGTCTGCAGTCGCAGTGACCCGCGCTGAGCCCACAACAAGGTCTCCTTCCCCATCGGTCAAAATAGTGATCGATCCGAGGGGGGGATTAGAGAATTCGACATGGTCAGTCACTCCCGTGGGCAGCACAGCTGTGGACGCCGCTGGCTGCGAATCCTCCACTATTCCTGCCAACAGTCCCTGTCCAACTCCATCAGAAAAATCGACCTTGCCCTCGGTCTGCTCGGTTGTCGACGTACTGGTCAGGACGATCGCCGACGAAGAACCCTTCCCATTTCCGAACTGCGCGAACCAGAGGTGCCACTGGTTGGGCCTGCTCAGCTCCCAAACGTCATCGAGGGATCAGGCGCCACTTCCACTGAAGATGATCAGTCTGTCTTCTCCGACGAGGGTCCCAGCCATGCCACTGCGAGCTGAAGGGGGATTAGAGATCTCCAACCGGGTCCACTGCCCACCCCGAAAATCGTAGCTCCAGGTCTCGTTGCTGTTGCCTGAGGACGTGCTGCCGCCAAAGACGATGAAAAACTCGCCGCTGTCGACGAAACTGGCAGTAAAGAAGTGGCCCGATGGAGGTGCATCTGCGGGAGCCTCGGTCCAGGAGTTGGTAGCGAAGTCAAAGACCCACAAATCGTTGTGACGGGATTGCACGTTACTCTGACCGCCGAAGATAATCATCCTACGTGCAGCCGGATCGAAGGCCGCGGTGAGAAGACAGCGTCTGACCGGCCCGCCTTCAGGCACAAGATCTTGCCAAGTCTGGGTCTGAAGATCACAGGCCTGGACATCCTCGAAACGCCCTTGATCACCGAAGCCGCCGAACGACACAAGCGGTTGCCAACCGGATCGAAAACTGAGACGGAACCGTATCGACCCGGAGGCGAGGCAACCGGGCTCACGTCCTGCCACTGGTTGGAATCCAGATTCAGAGCCCAGACGTCGCTGAAGAAGCTGTCGCTGCCATCACCCTGACCTGCTCAGCTGACCATTCCGCTGCCCCATGGGGTCGTAGATGCCGTTGTGCCCCCGTCTGGGAGTCGGTGGCGTCCCCTGAGCGACAAGCTCAACCCAGCTCTTCGTATCGAGGTCGAAGGTCCATAGATCATTCAGAAAGGTACTGCCAGAACGTCCCCCGAAGACAATGACTCGATTCCCGACGGGGTCGTAAATCGCTGTCCAAAATGCCCGGGCGGGGGGAGTAGGCCCAACCTCGTCCGGGCACTAAGTTGCTTCCACTGCCAATGCTCGGCGAGAGCCTCGTTCGATACGAACATCAAGGCGACGAGGGCGAGAATCCAGGTCAACAGTAGCCTCTCGGGATATTTCATTAGACCTCCGACTATCTGATCCAAAATGGAACCGATTCCGCACGCGCTCGACCTCGTTTATTCTACCGGATCTCCAAAATCCGCAACGACAATTGCCCACTACAGACCGTGGGCAACCACCTCCTGAATGTTCTCGGAGATCCTTTTCCAAATGGCAAAAAATGCCGGAGCACTCAGGAATTCGATGGAATTGTAGTCATCGGTGAGAAGAACACCGTCCAGTTCGGGATTACTGGGGGCCAGGTAGTTTCCTTTGACCTCTTCGAAGTAGGCAGCCAGCTCCGGACGAGTCTTGGCCACATTCCGGCGGAACTCCAGGGGTTGACGTGACGCCACGAAGATCAGGTTCGCGAAGGTCTCCCTAGATTCGGGTCCCCGGTTCGCCACCAGCACCTGCAGGTGTGGAAATACCTGGCCCAGTGTCCGCTCGATCGAGCGCCGCAGCTTACCCTCTGGACCGTGGGCGTAGCCGATGATGTTGAGGGCAAGCACGCCATCCGAGCCCAGACGACGGGCAGCAGCCTCGAACGCCTCCAGTGAGAACAAATGATAGGGATGCTGGTCGCCATTGAAGGCATCGAGAACGATCAAATCGTAAGGTTCATCGCCAGTCTCCAGATAGCTGCGTCCATCCATGATTTCCACCTTGCCGCTGGGTTGAAATCCAAGCCAGCGCCGGGCGATGCGTTCGATAACCGGATCAATCTCCACAACATCCGTAGAAATTCCGTAGTGCTCCTGATAACGCTTGACCAGGGTCCCACCTCCCAGCCCGACCAACAGGGCCCGCCGCGCGGAGGGACGCAGAATCGGCAGCAACTCTAAGGCAAGAATGTAGTCCGAGACGCTCTCGAGGCTTCCCAATTCGACTGCGGTATTCATGATGCCGTCAATGAACAGTGAGCGTTTCTTGAGACTAGCACAGTCGACGACCTTCACGTCTCCGTAGAACGTATGTTCCCTCGCACGCAGGCTACCGGAAAGATCGCCGGGATCAGACGACGACGTCCAACCAATCCCGCCCGCCACCAGCGCAGCCAGAAGCAGTACTCCCATCCCTGCCTCGGCTCGTGCTCGACGCAGGCATCCTACCGCCAACACGCACAGTACGACCGGCAAGCCAGCCAAGAGCTTCCCGGTGGAGACCTTGGGAATCAGATAGAAACCGGTCAGGAGGGCTCCACAAACACTACCCGCGGTGGAAATAGCCGTGATGGCTCCTACTTCTCTCCCCGATGTTCGAGCTGCTTTGTCCGCAAACGGATACACAGCGGGCCCACACAGCCCAGTAGAAAGAGGGACGGTCCGGAAAGGATAGTAGCCCCGAGAAGGGCCCCCCCCTGTACTCCGAAGTTCACCGAGGCCGATAGGATCCACTTGGTGAAGGCCGGCAGGAGAAAGAGCCACAGCGAAGACAGGGCCAGGACTGAGCCCAGGGTGGGGAGTGGACGGGGTCGATCGGCGAACACCCCTCCGATCAGCGTATCCTCCAGCCAGGGACGCCAGCGTGACCGTGATCAGAGAGGACCAGACGTAGATGGTCGACCTGAAGAACGGCGCAATGATCCGGGTACCCAGGATCTCCAGGATTAGAACAGCGCCACCGGTGAGGAAGACTAGCGGGAAGTGGGTCCAGCACCTCTTGCAGAAAGCAAACTTGCGGCCAGGGACGCTTATACCGCGAAGAGACCGACACATGCCAGTCTAGAAGGGTCCTATATTGCCGAACCGGAACCAGTCTGCCCTCGAGCAAGCTGAAATCCCACAGTGTTTCCAGTAGAATTCGGCATTGGAACCTCGCTTCCGCAAGCACAGGACACGTCATTGACTTAAACTGGATCCCCTTGTGAGGAGGATGAAGTGATGCCAGTCGAATCTCCATCAGCAGAACTCCTGTTGGATATGTACCGCCGCATGTGGCGTATTCGCCTGTTTGAAGAGCAGGCGGAGTACCAATCGAGCCAAGGAAAGGTTATGGGTGCCTTGCACACCTATATCGGTCAGGAAGCGGTGGGCGTGGGTGTGTGCTCTCACCTCAGCGACGAGGACTACATCACCAGCACTCACCGCGGTCATGGCCACTGCATCTCCAAAGGCGCCGATACCAAGCGCATGATGGCCGAACTGTTTGGCCGCATCACCGGCTATTGCAAGGGCAAGGGCGGCTCGATGCACATCGCCGATTTCGCCGTGGGAATGCTAGGAGCCAACGGCATCGTGGCAGGTGGTTTCGGCTTGGCCACTGGAGCCGGACTCGCGGCTCAGATGCGCGCCATCGGACAGGTGGCAGTCTGCTTCTTCGGTGATGGCGCCGTCAACCGCGGCCCCTTCCACGAGAATATCAATCTCGGGGCGGTTTGGAGGCTCCCGGTTGTCTACGTTTGTGAGAACAACCAGTACGCGCAATGGACCGCGCAGGAGGACATCACGTTGGTCACCGATGTCGCCTCAATGTCGTCTTCCTACGGCATTCCTGGGTTCCAGGTCGATGGCATGGACGTGCTGGCCGTCTACGAAGCCGCTGGAGAGGCCATAGAGAGGGCCCGACAGGGAGAAGGACCCACCCTCCTGGAGTGCAAGACGTATCGGTTTCACGGTCACAACTTCGGTGATCCTCAGCAGTATCGTACCCGCGAAGAGATCTCCAATTGGTCGGAGGGCCGCGACCCAATCGCCTCCCTGGAGAATCATCTGAAGCAACACGGGATTCTGACAGCGGAAGAATCCAAAGCAATCCAACAACAGGTGGCCGAAGACATTCAAGAAGCGGTGACCTTCGCCGAGGAGAGTCCCTACCCCGGCCCTGAGGAGCTCTATAGGGACGTCTACTCGTACGAGATCACTTGACAGGCCGCGGTTTGCGGAGCTGGTAACCGAGAGGTGAATGATGCCAAGAATGAGGATGAATGAAGCGATTCGCGACGCGCTGCATGAGGAGATGGCCAGGGACGAGACCATCTTCGTCCTGGGCGAAGACGTCATTGCTCACGGGGGACCCTACGCCGTGACCCGGGGAATCGCTGAGCGCTTTCCCGACCGCATTCGTCAGACGCCGATTTCAGAGGCTGCAATCGTCGGGACAGCCTTGGGAGCCGCACTCTGCGGAATGCGTCCGGTGGCCGAAATGATGTACGTCGACTTCGTTACCTGTGCCATGGATGAAGTCGTCAACCAGATGGCAAAGGTGCGTTACATGTTCGGCGGTCAGACCGATGTTCCGGTCGTGCTCCGACTCCCTTCCGGCTCGGCACGCCTGATCGCGGCCCAGCATTCGCAAAGCCTCGAGGCCTGGTTCATGCACGTCCCTGGTCTGCAGGTCGCAGTACCGTCGACACCCTATGACGCCAAGGGTCTCATGAAGTCAGCCTTGCGCGGGCGCGATCCGGTGATGTTTATCGAGTACAAACGTATCTACTCGCAAGAGGGGGAAGTTCCGGAAGAGGAGTACGTCATCCCCTTCGGTCAGGCAGACATCAAACGCGAGGGGAGCGACGTGACCATCATCGCCTCCGGTCCCATGGTAGGGAAGGCTCTGGAAGCGGCTGACAGCCTTGCCGAGGAGGGAATTGAGGTCGAAATCGTAGATCCCCGCACACTGGTACCACTCGACAAGGAAACGATCTTTACCTCAGTAGAGAAAACCAACCGGGTGATCGTCACCGACGAAGAGGTCAAACGAGGCGGGTCCGGTGCGGAGCTCGCCTCTTTGATCGCCGAGGAATGCTTCGACGCCCTCGATGCACCGGTAAAGCGTGTGGCAGCAGCTAATGTTCCGATGCCCTTCAGCCCAGAACTAGAAAAACTGGTGCTGCCCAAGCCGGAGAATCTGATCGCTGCTGTTCGTGAATTAGGTCTATAGGGCACGCTGTCCGGGTCCGGCAATAGCGCAAGAGAATCACAAGGAAACTGAGATCGCATCATGGCCGTTAAATTCGGGATGCCCAGCTTGGGACACACGATGGAAAAAGGCAGGATCATCGAGTGGCTGAAACAGGAAGGAGACCCGCTTGCGAAGGGAGAACCCCTGCTCGTCGTTGAGACGGACAAGGTCACCACCGAAGTGGAAGCGCCGCTGGATGGAGTGCTGCTCAGGGTCCTGGCAGCAGCAGACGAGGAACGTCCGATCGGCGCGACGCTGGCACTCCTGGCAACACCCGGGGAAGCCGTCGACGAGACCGAAATCGAGCGGCTGTTGGCAACCGAAACGGAAGCTCCGACAGCGTTGAGGCCAGAGCCTGTACCTCCCCCTATCGACCGATCGCGAGGTGCCCGCAGTTCAGGGGAACGACTCAAGATTTCACCGGTCGCACGAAAACTAGCCGCAGAGCTCGGCGTCGATCCAGCTACGGTGACAGGTACGGGCCCCCGGGGGCGAATCACCAAGGAAGATATTCTTGGCGCTTCCTCGGCAACTGGATCCACCACTCCCTCTGAGGCAGATATTCCCCTGACGGGTATCCGGGGCCGAGTCGCCGAGCGCATGCTGCAGAGCTGGAACACCATTCCGCAGGTGACTCTGACGATGGAAGTGGATATGAGCGCCACCGTCGATTTCCGCGAGTCGATGCTGGAGGAGTGGCAGGAGCGATACCAACAGCGAGTCTCCCTCAACCACCTGATCACCTGGGCTGTGGCAGTGGCACTGACACGCCATCCAAGACTCAACGCTACCCTGGTCGACGGGATCGTGAATCTGCACGACAAGATCAACGTCGGCGTAGCGGTGAACCTCGACGAGGGCCTGGTGGTTCCCGTGATACGCAACGCCGCCGAAAAGGACCTGGGTCAGATCGCCGAAGAGAGTCTGCGACTCACCGAAAGGGCTCGGGACAATAGGCTGCAGTTGGATGACGTTGCCGATGCGACTTTCACCATCACCAACCTGGGGAGCACCGGAATCGACCTCTTCACACCGATTATCAGCCCCCCGCAAGTGGGGATCCTGGGTGTGGGTACAATCCAGCCACGTCCCCTTGTCATTGGCAACGAGCTCGCAGTCCGCTCCACTGCTCATCTCTGCCTGGTCTTCGATCACCGTGCCCTCGATGGCGTCCCAGCTGGGAAGTTCCTGCAAGAGCTTCGAGACCTTTTCGCAGCACCTGGGAAGTACGCAAGCTAAGCTGAAACTTCAAGAATTCGTCGCACGTCTGCACGTCCCACGTCTCTGCCCCCGGACAGCGCGTCGAACGGGACCTGTTGGCCGGCAGCATCAACCTACTTCAGCAAGACTAGACTCCCCAGAGTCCTGTCACGACCTGAGGGTGAACTACCAGTATGACAAAGCCGAGTCCGTCAGAGCCGCGAACGACTCGACCCGTTAGCAACATGAGGCCAAGTTCCGAGGAGAGAGCTGGACAACTCTTCCCCGCGCAGTGACGCGCGATATCGCCTATCCTCGACCGAAGTTTCTTTTTCGAATGGGGCAGCGCAGCGGGGGCAGGACTAAGCTGAAACTTCATTCGGGACTCGCACCTCCAGGTCGCCCAATAATGCGATACGTGAGGAAGCCGGAAGCGCGAGCGAGGGGTTGGAGGGCAGCGCAATGGGGGGACGAAGGGGCCTGAGGCGCGGCAAGCAGCCAAGTCGGGGGGATTCGGGCGTTCCCCAACCCCTCGCTTGCGCTTCAGGCTTCCATGAATCGGCAATGCCTGTCCTGGGGGCACCAGTTTCTTTCATGTACGATCCGGTGGAGCCGGGGGCGGCGCTAATCTGTTTCACCGAGCTAGATAGCCGCCGTCCACTCTCAGACTGTGACCGGTGACCATCGCAGAGGCGGGGCTTGCCAGATAAAGCATGGCTCCGGCCAGGTCCGCAACCTCTGCGACCCGGCCCAATGGTGTGAGGCTCTCAATGGTGGCACGCAGCCTGGGATCGTTGAGCACGTCTGCTGCCAGGCGGGTATTGACATAGGTCGGAGCGATGTCGTTGACTCTCACCCCCTGAGGACCCCACTCCGCGGCCAACGCCCTCGTGTAGCTGATCACGGCGCCCTTGGCCGCATGATAGGCCGGATTGGGATGAATACCACCGCCGCTGTGACCCAAAATTGAAGAGATGTTGATGATGCTTCCGCTTCCCTGCTTCAGCATTTGCTTTCCCGCTTCTCGGCAGCACAGGAAGGTACTGGTTAGGTTACGTGTCACGATTTCGTTCCAGTCGTCCAGTCCCATCTCCACCGCCGGCACCTGTTTCCCTCCGCCGGCGCAATTGACCAAGACATCCAGCCGTCCCTGTTCGGCAGCCACGGTGCCAAAGGCCGCAACCACCGCAGCTTCGTCGGTCACATCCAGATGGCGGGCCACCGCCCTACCTCCAGCACCGATGATCTCTTGCACTACCTCGTCCGCGGCCCCAGCCTCGAGATCAATCACGACTACCTGGGCGCCCGATTGCGCCAGCACATGAGAGGTCATTCGGCCGATTCCGTTGCCCCCTCCAGCAATTACCGCGACCTGGCCATCGAGACGGAAGAGATTGTCGACACTGGGCACGCCAGTAGGCTTGGTACTCATCAGGCGACTCCTGGGAAACTATCCGACGATTATGGTTGAAGCAGCGCCAGATTACCATTGGATCCACTCGCCGTCATTGATCCGGACTCTCACCCAGAGTACAATTCGTGACCAGACGGAGTTTCTTTTTAGTCTTCCTGCACCAGAAATATTCGCTGGGAGCGACCATGAGCAAGAAGTTCTTGCAGTTCAGCGTGGTAGGGCTGGCGGCCCTCATCTGGCTGTCCTTTCAGGGACTGCCGCCATCGGGTAGCACTGAGGCCTCGCCTCCAACCAAGGGGGCGCCGTTCGATCCTTCCCAGCAACCCATCGTTCTGAAACTGACGCTGGGACTCAACGATCCCGAACCTCGAGACTGGAACGGGGTAGCGCACCTCAATCGGGGAAACTTTCTCAAGATCCAGGGTTGGAACTTCGACGAGGAGGCCTCGGAGGAGGTGCAGGAGCTCAAGATCGCCTGGAGGGTGCGCAGCAAGAGACCACAGCTCGATACCTCCTGGACTTCAAAGGGCAGGGGCAGGGCTCCATACGGATTCAGTCAAACCCGACCCATCGGGGTCTGGCTTCAGATCGAAGCTCCTCGGGATGCTCGTCTGGATGTCAACACGGTGCAGGGAGACTTTCAGGTCCCACTGCAGGAAATCCCCTCAGAGGGACCCGTGTTCTTTCTGGGCGGAAGGGCCTCGGTGGAGCGGTCCGTCATCGCCCTGCCCCTCTCCCAAAGGGCTTCGCAAGAGGACTATCCAACCCTGGCTTCGGGGTCGGAAGGCCAACTCTACTCAGCCTGGATCGCCTACCAGGAAGGCCGGGACACTCTCTTCTACAGCCTGCTCGGCAGCAAGGGCTGGGAAGAACCCATTCAGATCAGCGGAACTGGCCCTCAAGACATCTACGGATCGGCCGTGCTGCTACCCAAGGGCGAGGAACTATGGTTGCTATACACGCTTCTGGCAGAGGAGCACTTCGATCTGTGGGCTCGTCGCCTGCTCCCCTCCGAGGGCGATCCCGAGCGCCTCAGCAGTGATCCCGGCAACGACATCAATCCAGTAGCTGCCGTCAACTCGAAGGGTCAGGCCTGGGTAGCGTGGCAGGGACTCAGGAATCAAAATTCGGACATCTATGCCCGGGATCTCTCCCGTCTTCCTCAGATCGGCCCGGAAATCCGGGTCAGCAGCCACGCTGGAACTGACTGGCATCCCACCCTGGCGGTAGATTCCTCAGGCAGTGTCGCGATCGCCTGGGATAGCTACCGCAACGGGGACTATGACATCTATTCCCGGCGCATCGATGGCCAGGGACAGTTGGGCCCGCTGCAGCCTGTGCGCACCACCCGTCTGTACGAAGCCAATGCCTCCGTCGCCTTCGACCAGCAGGACCGGCTCTGGATCGCGTGGGAAGAGTCGGGTCCCAACTGGGGAAAGGACACCGCCAAGGAAAGCAGTAACGAGGGTACCCGCCTGCACACCGACCGGAAGATCAGGCTCCGCTGCTGGAAAGAGGGCAGTTGGCATCGAGTCCGCCAGGACCTGCAGTCGACGTTTTTGAGCCTGCCTTTGAATTTCCAGGAGCAACCCCGCCTGGTTGTCGACCAATCGGGGAATCTGTGGATCGTTTTCCGCCAATGGCTGAGTCGCACCTACCCGGACGAAGTGTGGAATCTGTACGCCGTCCGATACGACGGGAAAGGGTGGTCTGAACCCCTCCAGATTCCTTTCAGCGACGGGCGTCTGACGCAGGAATCTCCAGCTGTCGCACTGCCCGACGGCAGCATCTGGGTTGCCTACGCAACCGACTATCGAGGAGCAGGCAATCGCCTCATGGGCGAATGGGATCTGAAGTCAGCCAGGCTTAGCGCGGGGCCCGAGGCGGCAGGTCCGCCGGACCTCCAAAGGACGGATCCTCCACACCCCGAAACCGGGTATCGACCGACTCCAAACAAGAACTACGAGACTCGCGTAGGAGGAAAAACCTACCGTCTCTACTACGGGGACCTGCACCGGCACACCGACATCGTGGGACACGGTAAGACCGATCCCTCAATCTCCGGCCAGTACCGCTACGCTCTGGATGCCGCAGAGCTCGATTTCATGGCCACCACCGACCATAACCAGACCTACAACATGACCGCCAAGGGCGAGCTCAAGGAGGGCAAGCTCGACGCACTCGACGAATATGGCTGGTGGAGAACCCAGAAGGTAGCCGACATGTACCTTTTCCCGGGCCGCTTCGTCTCACTCTACGGCTACGAGCGCAGCATGGAAGATCCCGGAGGACACCGAAACCTGATCTGGCCCGAGCGCAGGGGAGAGCTGATTCCGGGGGATATGGGAATCCTCTCAGAGAACATCCCGCTGGGACTCTGGGAACGGCTGAAGCTGACGGACGGGATCTCCATTCCCCACAGCCCGTTGGGACCACGAGTCAGTTGGAAGTGGCACGACCCCATCAGCCAGCCAGTAGTGGAGATGTACCAGGGCTACCGGCGCTCCTACGAATACCCCAACGCCACCCCCGACGAGAGCCGGGGCCACTTGGACAACCGCATCGAGGGACCCTATTTCCTCTGGGATGCCCTGGGCCGAGGACATCGGATCGGGGTCATAGCCAGCTCCGATCACGAGTCTACACACATGTCCTATGCCGGGGTCTGGGCGAGCGAATTTACCCGTGATGGGATTTTCGAAGGCCTGCAGCAGAGGCGCACCCTGGCTTCCACCGATAACATGGTCATCGACTTTCGTATCGGGGACACCTTCATGGGCGGGGAGACCAGCGTTTCGGCTCCTCCAAAGCTGGAGATCAAAGCCTTGGGAACTAGTCCTATCCGACAGATTGACATCGTCAAGGACAACACCTTTGCCTTCTCTACCAGCCCCCACCGGACGCAGGCGGAAGTCACCTACGTCGACCAGAACTCGCATCATGGGACCAGCTATTACTACGTCCGCGTGATTCAAGAAGACGGGATGATGGCATGGTCATCGGCGATCTGGGTCACACGCCGTTGAGGCGGCAGATTGCAGCACATCATCGGCGACGATCGCGTTGTTTCTGTCCTGCCTCTCGGCCAGATCGGCATCGATCGAGGCAGGAACCGCTGCTTCACCCCTTCCTCCTCCCTGGGAAATCTGGAGCGACCTGCACCGTCTCCCTGTTCTGGAAGACGCTAGTCAGGTCCTGTTAAGGAGCAGCCACTGTCTCTCCGGCTGCCGCTTCGATCGCCATTCAGCCGGAGACAAGCGTTACCTTCGAAAGGAAAACGGGGAGGGCGTGATCTTCGAGGAGCCGGGAGCCGGTGCCACCACTCGTATCTGGATGGTAACGGGCGATTTGGGTCGGAGTAAAAGATTGGACCCGGCAGTGATCATTCGGGTGTATCTCGACGGCAATCCCATCCCCATCATCGATGCACCCCTCCCCGATCTCTTCGACGGCTCCACTCCGCCGTTCCTACCGCCGTTGGTGGAAAATCAACCGTTTTCGAGCGGCGACAACTACAGTTATGTACCCATCCCCTATCGCCGCGGATGCCGTGTGGCTCTGGTGGGTGCGGACTCGAAGAAGCTCTGGTACCAATTCTCCTTCCACCGTCTCGCAGAGGCCAGCAACATCAATACGTTCACGGGGGCAGAAGACTTTGGAGATTGGGCTTCTCTGCTATCTGCGGACGGGGACCCGTGGCCGATCGACTCCAACGGAAAGACTTCGCCCCCCCTCTCCTCACGGGCCAGATCTCTCTAGTCCCGGGCGAGCTTGTAGCACTAACCAGCTTGGAGGGATCCGATTCAATCACCGCCTTCCGCTTGAAACTGTCGCCCGAAGCTTGGACGGAGACCGAGTTGGTGCTCAACTTTGATGGACAGCAGCGTGTTCGCATGCTGTTGAGCGATTTCTTTGCAGCCGGCCGCCGAGGACTCAGTCCGAGCCGCTCGCTTCTGATCGGCGTCGACGCTGATGATTTTTTGTATTCGTACTTTCCGATGCCTTTTTTTGAGAACGCAGCAGTCAGCCTGAGAAGGCTGGATCAGGCCGAGAGTCCGCCTATTGAAGCCTTCTTCAGCATCCGGCTCGCCGGAAGGCAGCCATTCTCCGGCAGCGGTCTTTTCGGGGCTCAATTGCGTCATTCCGAGGCGACGGACGTCGGGGACGACGTCCTGCTTCTCAATCTATACGGACAAGGGAAATGGGTAGGGTTATTCGTGGAGCTGGGTTCGGTTGGCAATGCCAGCCGCGGCTACCTGGAAGGAGACGAATGAGTTTTCATTGATGACTCACCTTATCCCTCTATCTACGGCACGGGAGTAGAAGACTTCTACAATGAAGGTTTCTACTTCGACCAGGGGTCGTTTCTCTTGCCTCTTCACGGCTCTCCCTATCAGGTGGGAACTGCTACTGGCGAGGACCTGACCTCAGCCTACCGTCTCATGCTCACCGATGCCATATCCTTTGCAAGTAGCTTGTTCGCGGGTGTGTCCAGGCGGGACCGACCAGTAACGTCTCGATGCGGGCTCGGACCGTCGCCTTCTACTACCTGCTCCCCCAGCCCCGCCTGGTCCGGACCGACGTATTGGATCTAGGTGATCTGGAATCTCGAAGCAAACACGGATATGAAGTAATCGGCCCGCATTACCTTCAGACGCTCAACGGATTCTACGAAGGCGAGCCGCCGGTCGGTTTTGAGGCGAGCGGCATCTATCGCCCCCTGGGCAGAGCACAGTTTGTTCTACGAGCGCACCCCGAGGCCAGATCCTGGAGGCTGAGGCGCCGGTTGGATGCCGGGCTGGGGGGGTAGCGAGCCGATATCTACGTGAATGGCATCTTCGTGGCCCAATTCCCGGCCGTCCCGGAGAGCCCTCTCGAAGATGGCGTGAGATTGATATCGACTTGCTGTCGCAGGTGGCAGACCTCACCCAGGATGGGCACCTGTTTCTCTCGATTGTTTCCCGATCAGAGTCGGTTTTCACTCCCGCTACCTTTCCTTCAACCCCGGATATTCCACCGAACTCGACCTTTTCAGAGTTTCAGTACGAGCTGTGGTCTGCAGCCTATCCGTTCACTTGTCCCGGTGACGTGAACGAAGACGGAAGGCGAGACGTATCGGACATGGTCACCATAGTCAATCAACTCACGGGCAAACTCGAACTGCTGGGAGTTCACCTAGCCGCAGCAGACGTCGATCAGGACGGAAGCGTAGGTGTACATGACCTGGTTCGACTACAGCGTCACATCAGCGGCGAAACTCGTCTGTCGGAGTGCTCTAATCAGAGGTAGCAATCAGTCCCAGGTATTATCAAGCGGATCAACTGCAGGACCCTAGCGGACACTATCGGGTTCGTCTGATACGGAGGTGAAGAGACTTGCTAAACAAACAACAGATCGATCGCTACTGGAGCAAGGGATGGGTCGTTGCCGAATCCGTATTTGGCTCTGAAGAAACCGAAACAATTGCCCAGCCGGCGCTTCAGGTCACCTCAGCAGAGCTTCGAGGAGGCACCGGGGTGAGCGACGACCTATCAAAGGCAAACCCGGAGACGGCCTACGCCGGATACGCTGCGGACCACTCGGCAGATGGTCGCGTAGCACCTCGTAAGATCGATACTCCGTTCCTCAAACGCGAGGAGTTCCGGCGGTTCGTCCTGGATGAGCGGCTGATCGAGATCTTACGCGCAGTCCTGGGCAAAGAGCCGATCTTGCTGGAGAATCAGATCTTGATGAAACCTCCGGAGTTCAGCTCCGCCAAGCCCTATCACCAAGACAACGCCTACTTTCTATGCTAGCCGGCGGATGACGTGCTCACCGCCTGGATCGCTCTGGACGATGTGGACGAGGAAAACGGCTGCCTGCGCTGCATTGACGGCTCCCACCGGCAGGGCATCCTTCCTCATGAGACGCTGCCCGACAAGCCTTACAACAAAGCGCCCGCCCCCGAGCTCATCGATCTGAGCCGGGAGTCGGTCGCTCCCGCGAAGAAGGGCGGTGTGGTAATTCATCACTGCCAGACTCTGCACACCTCACATCGTAACCACTCCAAGCGCTGGCGCCGTGGCTACGCCACCCACTGGGGGACGGCGGACGTCAGCAGCGAAAGCTCGATTCTGGACCGCCCGGTCTTCCAGGAAATCCTGGCCCGGACCCAGTGATATCCGCACTCAGGGCATGCGTCCGGGAAGGAGGACTCGCTGAAGGACGGTCCGAATCCGTGCCTCGGAGCCCGGGGCAGCCCATAGCCACTTGTCCTCGAAGGCATCCCAGAAGGCATCCTCGGTGGGGATATAGCCGGGCCAGCATTCGCCGTATCCAATAGAGAGGACAAACAAGTCGGAACGCATTTCCTGGGCCATGAGCTGATAGCCCACGAAACTCTCTCCGGGAAACAACACCACTTGGGCTGGGCCGAAGTCGATGACTGGCAGGTCGATAGCCCGTCGCGCAGCTACCCGCTTCCGGCTGGAGAGCCCCATGCCCGCCAGGATCCGATCTTCCACCGAACGTTCCAGGTCCTTCACGGCTGACTCCAGGCCCGTCGCCGTCAGGTCGAGGTCAGGATGAAACTCCAACTCCAATTTAGCACTGCGGAAAGCGATCCTTCCCAGCGGCAAGCGTCTCGTGTTCTTCCACGCTTCCACCATGGACCTATAGAGTCGGTCGGCCAAGACGGGGCGCTTTTCCAGAGATCTATCATTGTACTTGCCTGCGGTAACGTCGCCGCTGCAGCCGCTGACGTAGATCTGATGGATCGAATCGTCGTCCCGGCGGCGCCGCTCTCGCGCCATTCCCACAAAGTCCCAGAAAACCTGGCCTTTGCCGTAGTGGCTCATGGGATGCGTCGCATAGGCATGAAGAGCCCGAACCGGTGTTTCCCCATTCCAGAATGAAAGGGTCTTCAGGAAGGGGTCGATGAGGCCCTCCGGCGCCTCCCGTAGGAATCGGTCTCCCCCGCTGCGGCTGCCCCGGCCGAAACGGCTCCGGGCATCGGGTAAAACGACCCGGCAATTGGACGCCACCTTCTTCACCCGGTCTTGTCCCATACCCAGATGGCTCACCGGCACGGCTCCTGCCAAGCTAGCAGCTAAAGCGTGCCTGACGTGCTGCAGGGAGCGGGCGTGAAAATCCCGGTCGTAGAGCTCACCTGCCAAGCCGATTTCTTCCAACAGTCGCTCCGCTTTGCTGTCCACGACGGGGGCGTCTTGCTGGTGCAGCGAGGTAACCAGGACACGTTCTGGCGTGGTACCGGCTGCCTGGCCCAGAACGACTCTCCACTCGTCGTAGGACTGGTTTCGGATTTCGCACCAGTCGACCGAGGTGAGCACTATTGGCGCTCCAGCACCTAATAGGACGAATCCATGGGCCTTGAGTGGATCCACGATGCGCTGGGACTTAGTGGGCAGAACTCCCATGCAGCGATGGCCCAGGGGGACGGTGACATTGGCAGAGAACGTCGCCAATCGGTAGGCGCCGGCTCCTTCTTCGACGCTGGGATCAACTTTGCACGAGAAGAGTAAAAAAACAGCATAGGACGACCTGTCCGAGGCTTTTACTGCGGCGAAGGGAGGGGAGGGTTCCAGCTACGGGCACAAAGTCGTAGAAAGTGTCGCGGAAGGACCTTGGTCCGCGACAATCAGGGGGTGCGGATTCTGCGGTCACAGCCACTACGAAAACTTTCCTGTCCCTGTTCTCACGGCGCCCTCCTTCAACATCTATCCAGCGCTCTTCTATACCTTAACACTCGTGCAGCTCGCCATAAGTTCTGAGCCAGGCGAACTCTTCCATCTACCTGGCATAGCTTCCCATATCGAGATCTCGATATTCCGGCCGGTTGAGCACCCTCCTATGAACCCATCATGCAAGTTTCAGCCCCCTTCAAACAGATCCGCTGCGAAGCTCTTCCCACAACGGTCACCTCAGGGGTTGAGAACCAAAATCCAACAGATCAGAATATTTCCCGTATCTGACCTAAAAAAACGCATCGGGTCATACAACCCACTTCGTCATACGATTAAGCATAAAGCTCCAAGAGAGACGACTAAGTTGCTGCAGCCGATTTTTCAGAGGCCTCGATGGTTGCTGTCGAAACCGCTTTGAGTCTCGCCATGGAAAGCCGTGCACCTCTCTATCTCCTGCATGTGCTGGAACTGCCCACCGGAGTCGACCCGATGATCGGAGTGGTCCAGCCGCCGCTGCCAGAGTGGCGCGAAGACTCAAAGCGGAAACTGGAAGCGCTAGTCCCAGAAAACTGGGAGGCTGATGTGCGAATCGAAAAGGAGGTCCTTATCGGTGGTCCTGCTATCTCGATTGCAGATTTCGCCAGGCAGGTGAACGCCGACATGGTTGTCGTCGGAACCCACGGGCGAAGGGGGCTGCAACGGCTGCTGATGGGGAGCACGGCCGAGACGCTGTTGCGTGAGGCACCGATCCAGGTCCTGGTTGTCAAACAGAGGGTGACAACCGAAGAGTTATCCGAAAAGGCTTCAGCAGTGGGCGCTCTGTGACGAACGCCACTGTGGCTGAACTCAAGAGTTCGCTCGTGAGGACTGCCGCAGGATTTCTCGCCATGTTACTGCGAGCCGACCAGGACAGGTTTTCCTGAATGGGATAGACTAAACTGAAACTTCAAGAATGCGTCGCACGTCTCCTGTCCTCCGAAGGTGCTCCAACGGGTGAACTACCAGCGTTACGCAGCCAAGTCCGACAGAGCCGCGAACGGCTCGACCCGTTAGCAATCGAGCCGTTAGCAAAATGAGCCCAGGTTCCGAGGAGAGAGCCGGGCAACTCTTCCCCACGCAGTGACGCACAAATCCCCAGTAGCCGAAAGTTTCTTTCTCGAATGGGGCAGCACTGCTGGGGGGGCACTAAGGCCTACCCTCGGCTCCAAGCCGAGGGGTTCGATCGGATGTCGAATCGAATTCGACTCATCTCTGCTGACCTTCGTCGTGGCGGTGGTCTCCAGGCCGCCGTTGGTCGAGCTCGACTCGACCGCAACACTTCGGCCTGGAGACCGAAGCCACGTCAGAGACCAACTCTAGCACTTTCAACTTCACTCGAAGATGACCCTACCGTCCCTGCGGGACTTCGGGGACCTTCTCTTCGCCTGAAGGCGAGGGGTTTCACCATCCCCGATGGGGACACTAAGCTGAAACTTCATTTCCCTACTCTGGATGGAACAAGGGCGTAACCCATTGATCGAGAAATGGATCGGGCGTATCTGAGGCGATTGTCTAAGCTGACACTGAAGTGAAATTGGAATGCAGTTATAAGTTCCTGGGAGCACGTCCTTACGCCAACCGCATTATTGCGGGTAGCCCAGGGTTGGCGATGCGGAGCGAAGCGAGCTACCCTGGGTCAAGGTCGTTCCAGAAAATGCGCTACCCCGAAGGGGTTATTGCCGATTCGAAACGCGTTGGCAATGACGCTTTCAGCGTAGAAGAGGCAGGGCGAT
>CAUZIZ010000065.1:0-27287 GCA_963579905.1 Acidobacteria bacterium UBA6911
CTGTTTTTTTGACCAGCAGGGCTTTGTCCGGACTCTAAAACGGACTTTTGCGACACCCTTTGACAGTCACGGCTCTGTCATCTGGCGAAGGCTGCTTCGCTTCCTCGTGGTTGAAGTTTCAGCTTAGCTTCTCGAGGATTTCGTCGCAGATCGTCTCTGGCGATTTTCCTTCGATGTCGACGATCAGGTGAGACATCCGATAAAGCGCTTCCCGCTCGAAGAAGAGGGACTCGAAGGATTCTCGGTTTCGACCCAGGGGACGATTGTCTGCCCGACGGGAGCGCTCCCAGGCCAGGTCGACCGGAATGTTGAGCCAGACAGAGAAACCCTTCTCCAGAATCAGGCTTCGGTTGTAATCCTGGATGAAGGCTCCTCCGCCCACGGCAACTACAGCGGGCGGCAAGTCCAGGATCTCTAGTAGCAAGCGGCTTTCGATTTCTCGGAAGCCAGGTTCCCCCTGAAGATCGAAGATCTCCGGAATGGTCATTCCTGCGCGCTCTTCGATCATTTCGTCGAGGTCGAGGCAGACTCGTCCCAGCTCCTTGGAGAGAGCTTTTCCGATAGTAGATTTACCGCTTCCCATGAACCCTACGAGGTAAATGTGTTGGGTCACTGAGCTGCCTAACTACAGAGAGAACGGAACCGATCGAAAAAGCCGGGAAAGGAAATGTCCACACACTCAGGCTCGTCCAGCTCCACCGGATCGGCGGCGATCAGGGCAGTCAGCGCGAACGCCATGGCAATCCTATGGTCGCCGAAGGTCTCGACCTTGCCCCCCCGAACACGCTGCCCAGGAGGCACCACGAATCCGTCCGGAAGTTCCTCGACTTCCACTCCCAGGTGTCGCAAATTGGAGACAACGGCCTGAATGCGGTCCGATTCCTTCTTTCTCAGCTCCTCAGCATCGCGCACTACAAGACCGTGTTTCAGACGGATCGCCAGAATGGCAAGGGCCGGAATCTCATCGATGAGATTGGGTATCCAACTGCCCTTGATCTCTTTGGGGAACCGCTCCCATACCGAGTCCGTCGAGCCAATCTGAAGATCGCATACCGGCTCGCCGTTGACTTCCCGGTAATTGGATTTCGTAATGTCTGCTCCTGCTTTCTCCAAGAGACTGAGAAACCCGGTACGCGTCGGATTCACACCGACATTCCTGAGCACCACTTCGCTTCCAGGGGCGAGAACAGCACCCAGAATAAAGTACACCGCAGACGAGAAGTCTCCAGGAATGTCCATGCTGGTTGCCTGTAGATTGGCCTGCCCGCCGACGCTGATTTCGCAGCGACCGCCATCCTCATGCTGGCGCCGCTCGAGGCAGGCTCCGAAGAAGGGCAGCGCGCGCTCGGTGTGGTCCCGTGATGGTGTGAGCTCAACTACCGTGGTTCCTTCTTGGGCGGTGAGGCCGGCCAGGAGCACGCAAGATTTGACTTGGGCACTGGCTACCGGTAAGGGGTAACGGATCCCTTGAAGCCGCCCGCCGCGGATGGTGAGCGGCGGGTACCGACCCTCCCGCGCCTCGATCTCGGCCCCCATCAGAGCCAAAGGGTTTATGATGCGTCCCATGGGACGGCGGTTGAGGGATTGGTCCCCTTGTATGGAGGAAGTGAACTCCCGCGAAGCCAACAAGGAAGAGAGGAGACGAATCGTGGTCCCGCTATTCTCGGCGTCCAGCACCCGATCGGGCTGCACGAAGTTGTCCCAGCCATGGCTGGAAATCTCCACGGTCGTCTGTGACTGCTTGACTTCGACACCCAGGGCGCCCACGCAGTTGAGAGTGGCCTGACAGTCACGGCTCGTCGCAAAATTGTCGATTCGGGTGACGCCCTGAGCCATCGCTCCTAGCATGGCATAGCGGTGAGAGATGCTCTTGTCACCGGGTATCTGGACCTCTCCGCGAAGTGAGCGGACCGGCTTGATTCGAATCATGATCCTCCTCAGGTCGAGTCTAGCTTAGTACACTGGAACGTAAATACGGCAACGTTTGTGGCCAGCGGGACGCGCCGATTTCTTTGTCGCGCCTTCTGATTGGGCCACACAGGGGCGAGCGGCCTCTGTGATTCGCTGTTCTTTCTCATCGTTAGGGCTCCAGTTTTGTCGTAAGTCCTTTTCTTTGAATTAGTTGTCACACTTATTCTAGCAAGAGGACCTGACAAAACCGAAGCTCCCAGAGCTCTTCTTTCTCTTTTATTTCCAATCACTTACAATCGACCGGACGAGAGCTAATTAGCTTAACAAAGCCGCCGCTGGGGGCTCATCCTCGAGAACATCGACGCAGGCTGCGCGGATCTACCGCTTTCGTTCGGAGCCCGAGGGCGAGGCGTTTCTCTCGAACAAGGAGGACGGCATCGTACCGAAGTTCGTCCCCCTAAACTGAGTTGATCGTGGAACAAAGATACTCCCACCCATGACGCGCTGCCCTTCATGCGGCGCGGACCAGGACACGTCGCAGCGGTTCTGTGGACACTGCGGCGCGCCGATGGACACGTCCGCCGAGATGACGAGTCCCCTGCCACCCGAAGCACCCACCGCTCGCGTGCCGCCGTCTAACCGCCAGACCACCGACGGCGGTCGCTTCTTGCCCGGGAACGTTTTGGCGGGCCGCTACCGCATGGTCGGTCTGCTGGGCCGAGGTGGCATGAGCGAGGTGTACAGGGCTGACGACCTCAAGCTCGGTCAGCCAGTTGCCCTGAAGTTCCTGCCTCGCGACGTCGAGCGCGACCCCAGGCAACTCGAGCGTTTCCTCACCGAAGCGCGCCTGCCGCTCAAGGTCACACACCCCAACGTCTGTCGCGTCCATGACATCGCTCAGGCCGACGGCCGGCACTTCCTGTCGATGGAGTACGTCGACGGCGAAGATCTCGCGTCCTTGCTCCGACGCATCGGACGGTTGCCCGAAGACAAAGCGGTCGAGATCGCGCGGCAACTCTGCGCGGGCTTGCAGGCGGCGCATGAGGAAGGCGTGCTGCACCGCGACTTAAAGCCGGCCAACGTCATAGTCGACGGCCGGGGCCGTGCGAAGATCACGGACTTCGGCTTCGCGGGCGCGACCGAGGCATCACTGGAGCTGACGCGGGGGCACGCTCCAATACATGGCGCCAGAGCAAGCCACGGGCGGGATGCTGTCGCAACAGACCGACCTGTACTCGCTCGGCCTCGTGCTCTACGAGCTCTTCACGGGCAAGCGTGCGCTTGAGGCCAACAGTCTCGACGAGCTGGCCCAGCTACAGCAGTCGACGCCGAGCAGCCCATCGACGCATATCAGCGGGATCGACCCAGCCGTCGAGCGCGCGATCCTTCGCTGTTTGGAGCCGGTTCCGGCGAACCGGCCGCCATCAGCCGCGGCGCTCGCAGCCGCGCTGCCGGGTGGCGATCCCCTCACGATCGCGGTGGCCGCGGGTGAAACCCCGTCGCCCGAGATGGTGGCGGGTGCCGGCGGCAGCGGCACCCTTCGTCCGGCCGTCGCCTCGGCCTGCCTGGTAGCGATCCTGGCAGGCTTGGTTGGAGTCTGGTTCTTTCAGGCACAGACATCGAGATTCCGACACGTGCCGTTACCGCTGTCGCCGGTCGAACTGAGAGTGGCCGCGCGCTCCGCTCTCGCCGAGATCGGCTACTCAGAGCCGCCCGTCGACACGGCCTCCGGGTTCGGATGGAGCACTGAGTACGTCAAACACATCACCAGCCTCGGCCAATCGTGGTGGGACGAAATATCCAGAGCCGTGCCGCCGCCAGGCTACTTCTGGTACCGCGAGAGCCCGGTGCCCCCGGTGTCCTTGAACCGGATTGGCGTCAGCTGTTTACGCTGGCCAACCTCGATATCGCAGAGTTCGAGTCAACCGACCCGATCTGGGCCCCGCCGGCGGCGAGCGACACACAGCGGGCGTGGCTCAACGGTGACATGGGAGAGGTTCGAATTGAGGCGGCAGCGTTCAGAGGACGGCCCGTCTGGTTCGAGGTCATACCAGCCTGGAGGCCAGTCGACGACGGCGTGCCCGCGCGCCCGACCATCGGTCAATCTGTCACAGGGATCATCGGATTCGGCTTGGCGCTCTGCATCCTCCTTGGTGCTGGCCTGCTCGCCCGCCGCAACTTCTGATTGCGTCGCGGCGACCCACGTGGAGCGATGCGTCTCGCGATCCTCGTCGCGGTCCTGGGGACGGCACAAGACATCCTGATCACATCGAATTCCGCGAGTAACTTTATTGGTGTGTTCTTCAACAACCTGGCGATGAGAACTCTCGGTGCCGCTGGCGTATGGCTCTTCTATATGGCCATCGAGCCGTACGTCCGCCGCCTGTGGCCTGACAGACTCATCGCCTGGAGCCGAATGCTAGAGGGCAGGCTGAGGGATCCAATGGTCGGCCGACACCTCCTGTTCGGGGCCCTGGCCGGCATGGGGGTCTCGGTACTCCAGTTTCTGCCGAGTGCTGCCCCGTGGTTGGGCCTACCGCCGCCGGAGCCGTTTGGCAGCGGCGGCGAGCTCGTCGCCTTGGGCGAGTTCAGCCACACCGTCTCGGGCTACTTCGGCATCGCGAGGCAATCGCTCTCCACCCCAGTCTTGACCCTGCTGGTCGTCCTGCTCCTTCGGGTGATCCTCAGGAGGCCGTGGCTCGCATACCTGGTGTTTCTCGGCATTGTCGTCGTCTTTGTATCCCTCCTCCCGATCTCTTTTCCTATCAAGCTGGCAATCATCCTCATCACAGCCCTGGGCGTCCTCATCCTGACGAGACTCGGCCTTTTCGCAATGCTGATCTCGATCGGGTTCTCGGAGTGGGATAACCTCCCACTCACACTGGACCCGACGTCCTGGTACTTCCCGTATGCGGTGGTGAGTATGCTGCTCTTTGCCGCCGTGGCTATCTACGGCTTCGTCATCTCGCTGGGCGGACAGTTGGTGTTCAAGGATCCGGTGCTGGACTGAAGCCCGTTGGACTGAGCTGCCTACTACAGCCCTGTACCATCTAAATTACCTCCTTCGAATGAGTGATGGCGTCCCGCAGGGCAGCGCACTTCCCGTGTACCTAGGGTGCCGACCAGAAACGTGTAACCGTGTACGGTAGTGGCTACCTGTTGCGGATTTCACCATAGAGAAACTCCTGGTAGGCAGAGCACGCCGCTTTGTTGCCCGCGTCCAAAGATCGCGGCGGAGTTTCGCCCCTTGACCAAGCCAGCCTTAGAAGCAGGAACGAGATTTGAGCCCATAGACAAGAAATCCCTCGGGATCCTTAATATAAAATAGTTTTTACTGCCTCGACCGTCGGCACGAACGCGAACACGAGACTCGAGGGCGTTGATCCTACACCCCGGGGAGGAGATCTCTTGCGGCTGCCCTTCTCTCTCTGACCGTTGTGGCCATCTCGTTGATCTGGTGGAGATGGTGGGGTTTTTTCAACCTAGATAAGACGGACGCGTTCCCTTTGAAAGAGGCCCTGGTAAGATCCATGCCTCTCGGCGTCTTGAGCAGCATCTTACTGTTTCAAGTCCTGGTGCTGATCAATGATACTTATCGAGTCCCAACTCCCGTCCTTTTCCTTCACAGTCTCGTGCCAATCTGCTTAGGCGTAATACAGGCAGCTCGCCTTTACCGGAACTACAAGAGGCGGATCGCGGGGAAGCCGGTGGTATCCGACTTGATGGCTTTGAACCTTTCACCCGCCAGACATCCGCGGGCGCTTTCGGGATCGGCAAGAGACGACGAATCCAGATCTTAGTGGGGGTTCCGGCCGGCGCCCCATCCCGATCGCAGATACCCTTCGAACAGGTGGGCTTTTCGCTTCGGTTTACTTCCCCACCTCTTTTCTGCTAGATTGGTGGCGATTTAGATGTATACAAAAGAGCTAAAAGACGGATTGATCAAGGATTACCAACTGCACGGAACCGACACGGGCTCGCCTGAGGTCCAGGTTGCCCTCCTGAGTCACCGAATCAGTTACCTCACCGAGCATTTCAAAACCCACGCAAAGGATCATCATTCGCGGCGTGGACTCCTGAAACTCGTGGGTCAACGCCGGCGTCTCCTGGACTACCTCAAACGACTGGACTTCAATCGATATAAGGAAATTATCGATCGGTTAGGAATTCGGAAGTGAGCCATCGGCTCACCCCGTAACCTGATTGTCAGGCCCCCCGCTCGACCCGACCATTGTCGGGCTCCCCGTTGAGACCGTGCTAAATCGATTCTCTCTTCTCCTATACCAGCGCGCAGACCATCTGGGACAGGAAAGGCACAACCCAAAGGAACAGCGAAAATGGCAGAGACAGTAAGTGTACAGTTGGGCGACCGTCCTTTATCTATTGAAACCGGAAAAATGGCCAAGCAGGCCGATGGGTCCGTGGTAGTTCGCTTCGGCGAGAGTGTTGTCCTCGTAACCGCGTGCGGGAAAAAAGAGCCGAGAGAAGGCATCAGCTTCTTTCCTCTGACGTGTGACTATCGAGAGTACACCTACGCGGCCGGAAAGATCCCGGGAGGCTTCTTCAAGCGAGAGGGGCGGCCTGGTGAGCGAGAAGTTCTGACGTGTAGGCTGATCGATCGGCCCATTCGTCCCCTTTTCCCTGCCGGCTACCGCTGCGAAACCCAGATCATAGCGATGGTTCTTTCGGCGGAACCCGACGCAGAACCGGATGTGCTGGCGATCAATGGCGCCTCTGCCGCACTGGTACTCTCGGACATTCCATTCCAGCATACCGTGGGAGCGGTCAGGGTGGGCCTGGTAGATGATCGCTTCATTCTCAACCCAACGGCCGCCCAGATGGACGAAAGCCTTCTGAACCTGATCGTGGTCGGGACCAGAAACGGGATCGTGATGGTCGAGGCAAAAGTATCTGAGCTCCCCGAGGAGAAAGTCATCGATGCCATCGAGTACGGGCATCGAAATGGTATTCTGCCCATCGTCAATGCCATCGAGGAGTTGGCCGGCCGCTTCAACATCGAAAAGCGCAGCGTGGAGACGGCCCCCGTCGACGCCGAGTTGGAAAGGGTCATCGAGGGTTTGGCCAGAGAAAAGATTCTGGAGGCTATGCAGACTCCTGGCAAGCTGATCAGTGAAGACCGCATGTCCGCTTACAAGAAAGAGATCGTGGAGTCCTTTCCGGAGGACGACCCTGATAAGCGTGCCGAAGCCAAAATCATCTTCGACAAACTCAAAGAAAAGATCTTTCGAACCGAACTTCTGGAAAACCAGCGGCGTCCCGATGGCCGCTCCTTCAATGAGATTCGTCCCATCACCACAGAGGTCGGCCTGCTTCCCCGCACCCATGGGTCAGCCCTCTTCACACGGGGGGAAACCCAGGCTCTGGCAACCGTCACTCTAGGAACGGGAGAGGACGCCCAGAGGCTCGACAATTTGATGGGGGCAAGTTCCAGGCGCTTTCTGATGCACTACAACTTTCCACCCTTCAGCGTGGGAGAGGTGTCCTTCATGAGGGGCCCCGGTCGTCGCGAAATCGGACACGGTGCTCTGGCCGAACGCGCCATCCTGCCGGTCTTACCCTCAGACGAAGACTTCCCGTACACCATTCGAGTCGTCTCGGATATTCTTGAATCCAACGGTTCTTCGTCAATGGCAACGGTCTGTGGTGGCATCATGGCCCTGCAGGACGCAGGCGTTCCCATCCGTACCCAAATCGCCGGTGTGGCCATGGGTCTGGTCCAGGAAGGAGACAAGTACGCCGTCCTTTCCGACATCGCCGGATTCGAGGATCACTACGGAGACATGGACTTCAAGGTGGCAGGTAGCCGCGACGGGATCACCGCGTTGCAGATGGATATCAAGATTCCCTCAGTAACTCGCCAGATCCTGAGCGAGGCCCTGCTCCAGGCCAGGGAGGGTCGTTTCCATATCCTCGACAGGATGCAGGAGACGCTGTCCGCACCTCGAGAAAGCGTTTCTCAACTGGCTCCCAGGATAGTGACGATCCAGATCCCGGTGAAGAAGATCGGCGCAGTGATTGGCCCGGGCGGCAAGATGATCCGGAGCATCGTCGAAGAAACTGGAGTCAAGATGGATATCGAGGACGACGGGACCGTCCGCATCGCCTCCACCAGCAGCGAAGCGACACAGAGGGCGATCGAGAGGGTCGAGGCAATCACCGCTACCGCCGAGATAGGAAAAACCTATATGGGCACGGTCATGAAGGTAGTGGACTTCGGCGCCTTTGTCGAAATCCTGCCGGGCACCGAAGGGCTGTTGCACATCTCCGAGGTCGCCACCCACCGGATCGAGGATATCCGACGGGAAATCCGAGAAAAGGACAAGATGCTGGTCAAGGTACTCAACGTCGACGACCAGGGCAAAATCCGGCTGAGCCGCCGTGCCGTGTTGCGGGAACAGGAGCAGGAACAGGAACAGCAACAGCAACAATGACGACGGCCCACGTCCTCCGTAAGGCTCTCCGCGATTTCAAGGAGGGTGCAGTCGATGAAGAAGCAGTCCTTGAACTGCTTCACGACCTTCCCTACGAGGACCTTGAGTTCGCCAAGGTGGACCATCACCGTGGTCTGCGCCACGGCTTTCCCGAGGTAATCTTCGGCCGAGGCAAGACCACGGAACAGGTTCGTGGAATTGCCGCAGCCATCCTGAAAAAGCATCCGAATCTGCTGATCACGTCAGCCAGCGAAGAAGTGGCTGCACTGTTGAAGCAGGCCTACGGTGACGTGACCTACTATCCCGACAGCAAGGCACTGACTGTAGTCGGCGAACAATACTCCTTGGGACGAGGCAACATTGCAGTTCTAGCCGCCGGCACTGCGGATATTCCCGTGGCCGAGGAGGCGCTCGTGACTGCCCGGATCATGGGCAACGAGGCAATACCCTGTTATGACGTCGGGGTGGCTGGCCTACACCGCGTCCTGAGTCAGAGAAAGCTCCTAGACTCCTGCACCGTCGCCATTGTGGTTGCAGGCATGGAAGGAGCCCTCCCCAGCGTGGTCGGTGGACTCGTAGATCTACCCATCATCGCGGTGCCCACCAGCGTGGGCTACGGCGCCTCTTTTGGTGGACTCGCTGCCCTCTTGAGCATGCTCAACAGCTGTGCCAGCAGTGTGGCCGTGGTCAACATCGATAACGGTTTCGGCGCTGGTTATGTTGCGAGCCTGATCAACCGGGAAAGAGTCGCGGGTCGCTGAGGAAAGATATTTATGATGTAGAAAGATGTAGAAGCAAAACACAGCCGCGCATGGGGCCGAATGTCAGCAATAACACTCCCAGTTTCGAGGAGTACGCGTAACTGGCGCTTTCAGCTGAATCATCCAACGTGGCCGGTGGCGAAGTTTTTTTCTGGAACGATCTAGCGAGTACCCACAACTTATAACCTGTAGACCGTTCGGGCGCAAGGACCGCATGGACCAAGAAACTCTTTCGCTGCTCGAGTTTCCCTCCGTCCTGAGCATTCTTGAGAGGTTCGCCCACAGCCCTGAGGGCAGGACGGCCGTCTCTCGCATCAGGCCTTCAACTGACCGCCCCGCAATCGAGGACGGGCTCGAGACAATCGCAGAGTGCACAGCCTATACAGCTGAGGTTGGGCGGCCCGGCCTCCGCACCCTGCCGGATTCCCGACCTCTACTTGCCAACCTCGCCGTTCAGGGCCAATTCCTGGACCCCGGCGAGCTTCTGGAAATACTAGAGATACTGAAGACAGGTCAGGGTTTAAGGAAGGCTCTGAAGAGGGATCGCTGGCCCCAGCTCAGCCGAATGCTGGATCCAATTCCCGATCTCGGGGTCCTGGTCGACAGGATTGAGCGGGTCCTGACTCCTAAAGGGGAGGTGCGTGACACGGCGGACCCTCAACTTGCAAACGCTCGCAAAAAGCAGGCTGAGGCTCGAAAAAAGGTCCAGCAACAGCTCAATCGCTACTTGAGTGGGCCCAAGGCGAAGTATCTGATTGACGAGCCTTTTCTCACCCTGAGAAACCACCGCTTTGTCTTGCCGGTAAGAAGCGAAAACCAGAAGGAGTTCCCCGGTGTCGTCCATGCTACCAGCTCCTCTGGAGCGACGCTGTTCATCGAACCCCTGCCCGAGATAGCCCTCAACAACCAGTGCATCTACTACCAAGAACAGGAACAGGAAATCATTCGTAGAATCCTGCGACGCCTCAGCGACGACCTCAGACTCCATCAAGAGGTGCTTGTTGCCGCCGTCCGTATCCTTGCGAGGGTGGATGTCTCCTTCGCCATCGCCGAGTTCTCCAACAGATACCGATGCGTCGCACCTCGATTCGCTGAGTCGAACCAGCTGACCCTTCAGAATGCGCGTCATCCCCTCTTACTGGAGACCCTGGGCGACGAAGAAGTGGTGCCGATTTCGCTTCAGCTAACCTCTGACCACAGAATCCTGGTGATCAGTGGACCCAATACTGGAGGCAAGACCCTAGCGCTGAAAACTATAGGGCTCCTGGCAGTGATGGCTCTCTCGGGCCTGCCAGTACCAGCTGCGGACGCCGAGATTCCAATTCTGGATCAGGTGCTGGCAGACATTGGAGATCACCAGTCCATTTCTCAGAAGCTGAGTACTTTCTCGGCTCATATCTTGCGATTGCGCAACATCATTGAGCGGGTGGGAGCTTCCAGCCTGATTCTCCTGGACGAACTGGGCACGGGGACCGATCCGGTTCACGGTTCCGCTTTGAGTATCGCCATCGTCGAGTTCTTCTCGAAACGCTCCAGCCTGGTAGTCGCTACCACTCACCATTCAGCCGTCAAGCAATTCGCTTCGACTACTCCCGGAATCGTGAACGCGAGTGTTCTGCTCGACCCAGCAGACTTGAAACCAACCTATGAGCTGGAATTCGGCCTCGCCGGTGAAAGCAGTGGTCTGGAGATCGCCGGGCAGCTTGGGCTCCCGCTAGAGTTGGTCGATCGGGCCCGCCAGTTGCTCGATCCGACCGAGCTTCGGACAGAACGATATCTGGAACATCTACGAGCCGAATTGGCCCGGCAGCGCGAGGCCACGGAGGAACTGCGTCGTCAATCGACCTCGTTGCAAAGGAAGGAGAAAGAGCTCGGCCAAGCCTTTGAAAGGAACGAGCAGAAGCGGCAGAACGACCTTGACCGTTTGCTGGGGGAATGGGCAAACCAGTTCCAGCAGGAAACTGGGAAGTTCATTAGAAAGCTGCAGGATCAGACCGAGGCTCGACGTCTCAGGCGGGAAGCGCAAAGCAAACAGGCTCGGTTGAGAGAAGCGTTTCGTCAAGAGATGGCGAACCAGACCAGGGGACCCGAACCGGCCAGGACTCCTCTGAAGCTATCCAAGGGAGATCGTGTTTTCCATACTTTCTTCCGGAAGCCTGGCGTCGTGGTGACGCTCAAGAGCGGAGAAGTCGTGATTGATATCGAGGGAAAGCTCATTTCCACTTCCCTGGACCAGCTCGAAGGACCTCCTCGACAAGAATCGAGGGCACTTCCCCCCAACGTGACCTTGGATGTGGTAGAAGAGGTGCAATTAGAATTGAACTTGATCGGATTCAGGGTGGAGGAGGCGCTGACAAAGACAGACAAGTTCCTCGATCGGGCTTTCCTTTCCCAGCTGTCGGCGGTGCACATCATTCACGGTTTCGGCACAGGGAAACTCAAAGCAGCTCTCGCAGAGTTTCTAGGAGAACACCCTCAGGTTCAGAAGTCTCGCGTAGAGGGTGGGGTAACGGTAGTCGAGCTGATTTGAATCCACCGGGCAGGAAAGAGCGTCATGAGATTCGATGACCAGATACTTGAACAAATCCGCAACAGCCTTAGCATCATTGACCTGGTAGGCGGATACGTTCAGCTAAGAAAAAGTGGCACCAACCACGCTGGTCTGTGTCCCTTTCACCACGAGAAGACACCTTCTTTCCTGGTCAGCGAGAGCAAGCAGATCTTCAAGTGTTTTGGCTGTGGCGCGGGTGGGGACGTCTTCAAGTTTGTGATGCTCATCGAAAATATCGGGTTCTTCGAATCGATCGAGTTTCTGGCTGACCGAACTGGAGTCACGTTACCCCGGCGAGGGGAGAGCGAGAATGCCGAAGCCACGCAGCGAAAACAACATCGCAAGATCATGGAAGCCGCATCTGAGTTCTTCTCACGCTGTCTACAGAATTCACCGGCGGCAAGAGAAGCTCGTCTCTACCTGCAGAAACGGCAAATCGATCCGTCTACCCAGGAGCAGTTCCACCTCGGCTATGCTCCTGGCGGGGGACAATTGGGACGGCATCTCAACGACCTGGGCTTCAAGCAAAAAGAGGTCCTTGCCTGCGGCCTGACCAAAGAAGGTCAGGGCGGACAGCACTATGAGCGTTTCCGCCAACGCATCATCTTTCCCATTCGTGACTTGAGCGGGAGAACCATAGCGTTTGGAGGAAGAATCCTGGGCGACGGGGTCCCCAAGTACCTGAACTCCCCCGAGACGATCCTTTACAGCAAGGGCAGCAACCTTTATGCTCTGGATGCAACTCGGATGGAGATCCGGAGAGAGAGTTGTGCCATCCTGGTCGAGGGTTACTTTGACTGTGTCGTTCCCTTTCAGTTTGGCTTTCGGAACGTAGTGGCTTCGCTGGGCACAAGTCTCACAGCGGGCCAGGTGAAACTGCTGGGGCACTACACCCGCAAAGTAGTCGTGAGCTACGACCCTGATTCCGCTGGGATGAGTGCCACAATGCGGTCCATAGACCTTTTTCTGGATCAAGGTTTCGATGTAAGGATTGTTCAACTCTCCAGTGGGCAGGACCCAGACAGCTTCCTTCGAAACGAGGGGGCGGAGGCGTACCAGGAAAAACTGGATTCGGCGATACCCTATCTCGACTTCATATTGTCCTACCTCAGCGGGCAGCAGGCGGACCCTTCTAGTCCTCAGGGCAAACACGAGATTGTTCGGCAGATCCTTCCTCACCTGATGCGACTACCCAATCAGATCGAGCGCGCTGAATACGTAGCCCGGGTGGCTTCTAGACTGCGTCTCGATGAGAATCTGATTCTGTCGGAGATGCGAAGGACCCGACCTCGAACCAGAGACCAGGTTCTGCCTTCACTACAGTCCTCCGATTCGGAGCCCTTGACGCCAGCCGAAAAGACATTGATATGGGCATCGCTAGAGGAGGACTACTCTCACCTTGTCTTTCAGAGCGTGGAACCGGACTGGTTCAAGGGTATGCAGACACGAAAGGTCTTCGAGGCCATCTTCAGGTTGAGAGCGGAAGAGGATGAGATCTCCGTCGCCAAGCTCAGACCTCTTCTGGACGAAGCAGAGATGGCTCAAGTAGAGAAGGTGGCTTTCGGCTCCCGCTATGAGCCTCTCTCTCAGGAGATCGTTTCCAGCAGCATTCAGGCGTTGAAGCTCAAACACTTCGAATACCTGAGCCGCGAGATCCAAGAAAGAATCAGAGACGAGGAAGAAAGCGGAGCAGATTTAGCCACACTGGAAGAACTTCTTTTGAGAAAAGCGGAGATCCGAAAGAAGATGCAAGTTAATTCTGTATAATAGCAGGGGAATTCGGAGGCATGAGGGACGAAGAAGAGAGACTTTCCATAGAAGAGAAGTACGACGGCGTCAAGGAACTCATTACCCTGGGTAAGGAGAAGGGCTACCTCCTTTACGACGAAGTCAACGATCTTCTCCCCAACGATATCCACTCCTCGGAGGATCTGGACAACATCTTCTACCTCTTCGGTGACGCTGGAATCGAGGTCATTGATTCCGAAGAGGATTTCGAAGCAGTCCAGAAGCGGATTCGACCCAAGGCCGGGGGGGAAGAGCAAGAGGCTGAACCCTCGGAAGCGCATCTGGAAAAGACGAACGACCCGGTGCGCATGTACCTGCGGGAAATGGGCACCGTACCCTTACTGACTCGGGAGGGTGAGGTCGCAATTGCCAAACGAATAGAAAAGGGAAAGAAGACAGTCCTCAAAGCCTTGTCACGTTCTCCTGTGGTCGTAGCCGAGATTCTCGGATACGGTCAGAATCTCAGAGAAGGAGGACTCCACATCAAGACGCTGGTCACTTTCACTGAAGACGAGATTACCGAAGCAGTCTACAAAGCTCGCTTTGATGGAGTGCTGCAACGCGTTGACGAGATTGACAAGCTGGAAGGAGAGGCTTGGAAGATCCGGAAGCGGCTACAGACCGCAAAGAAGCGTAAGAAGGATTTACCCGAATACAAAAAACTCCTTTCCCAACTTGCCCGTTACCGTATTCCGATTGCCCGCCACATCCAGGAACTCGAATTGAACGTTCAGACCTACGAGCGGCTGGTCGATGTCATAAAGAATGCCGTGGACCGCATCGTGGCACTGGATTATGAGGGCAAGAAGCTCAAGAAGCTTCAAGAATCGCCTCTCAAGCTCGATGATGCCAAAAAGGTAAAACTTCGACTTCGCGAAATAGACAAAGACATGCGGGTAATCGAAGACGAAGTCCTGGCGGGACCCACCGAGTTGAAACGGACCTTAGCCACGATCAAGCAAGGTGAGTTGGAAGCCGACATCGCGAAGAAGGAACTGGTCGAAGCTAATCTGCGCTTGGTGGTTTCAATTGCCAAGAAGTATACCAACCGCGGCCTGCAATTCCTGGATCTGATCCAGGAAGGCAACATCGGTCTCATGAAGGCTGTCGATAAGTTCGAGTATCGCCGGGGGTACAAGTTCTCAACTTATGCGACTTGGTGGATTCGACAGGCGATTACACGAGCCATAGCCGACCAGGCCCGAACTATCAGAATCCCGGTCCACATGATCGAGACGATCAACAAGCTGATCCGGACCTCGCGTGCCTTGGTGCAGGAGTACGGGCGGGAGCCTACTTGCGAAGAGATCGCCGAAAAGATGGAGATCGCGGTCGGGAAAGTAAGAAAAATTCTGAAAATCGCCCAGGAGCCCATCTCGCTGGAAACCCCAATCGGTGAGGAAGAGGACAGTCATCTGGGCGATTTTATAGAAGATCGAGGGGTAACCTCACCGGCTGAGGCGGTCATTAATCTGAACCTGAAAGAGCAAACTGCTGCCGTCCTGAAAACTCTCACTCCGAGGGAGGAGCAGGTGATCCGGATGAGGTTTGGAATCGGAGACGGCAGCGAACACACTCTGGAAGAAGTAGGCCGCCGTTTCTGTGTCACCCGGGAACGCATTCGTCAGATCGAGGCAAAAGCCCTACGCAAACTGCGACACCCATCCCGTAGTCGGAAGTTAAAGAACTTCCTTGAAACCAATGGAAGGGAAGGAGCATGACAAAGGGCGTTCTCAAAACGCCCTTTTTTTTGGGGGGAGGGAGTTCGCTGAAATCTCCAGAGAAGGCGTCAACGGACAAGATACCCGACGTTGACTGACTGCGGTCGCGTGTTGCGCGCGTCCGGTAGTAAACCATGGGCCCATAGCTCAGTTGGTTAGAGCGTCTGACTCATAATCAGAGGGTCGTAGGTTCGAGTCCTACTGGGCCCAATCACCGATTCTTGGAATACCAATCGACCAAGCAATTCTGCCCGGCATCAGGATTTGGTGGGAGTAACTAGGGTGAATTCTGAACTGCAGGGACTAGTCGGGCTACAGGAACTGGACATCAAGATTGGTCAGATCCGGCAAAGAGTGGAAGAAATTCCCGGTGAGATTGAAAGTGCCAGCTACACTCTCGAAGAGATCACCAGCAACCTGGAGCAGATCCAGCAGCGCATCGATCACGCCGCCAAAGACCGTAGACAGCTCGAGGGTGCCGTCGAATTGCTGCGAGACCAGCTGTCCAAGTACAAGGATCAGCTCATGCAGGTAAAGACCAACCGCGAGTACCAGGCGATGCTGCAGGAAATCTCCAATACTGAGGGAGCTATTTCTGCCAAGGAGGATGAGATCCTCGAACACATGATGGGGATGGATGACCTGGAGCAGCAGGCCGAACAGGCACGAAAACAGCTGAAGAAAAAAACGGCTCACGTGTCGGCGAGAAGGCAGGAATTGGACTCCTTCGTCTCTCGATCGGAGCGTGAAGTTGCCGACTTCGAAAACCAGCGAAACCTGCTGGAAAAGGAAATTTCTGAGTCGCTGCTGAAACAGTACCGCAGAATCGCCTCCGCACGGGACGGAGTGGCTCTGGTAGGAGTGACGGATCAATCTTGTCAAGCCTGCAATGTTCGTTTGCGGCCCCAACTTGTTACAGAAGTAAAGGCCAGCCAGAGCATCGTCACCTGTGAAAGCTGCAACCGGATACTCTACTACGCTGGCCCTTGAGTCTCTGGGCTTAGGGTCTGCGCAAGAATAACTTGGTAGAATTGGCGCTCAGATTTGGCCGCGAACGATTGAGCGAAACCGCAGGCTTAGCCCAGTCTACATTGAGGATTTCGCGATTGAGGAGCGGACAAAGATGGTGTGAAGATGAGATGCGAAAATGCCAATTTATTTTCGCCCAGACCCTTAATTCCACCCCGCATCAGGGTGCCGAAAAGCCGCTCGACCTGGCCCGGGTTCCTTATGGCCGGTCGTAGCGAGGCGGCGCCGTAATCGGAGTAGACTGGGCAGGAGGAATCCAGGCTGAACATGCTCGAATCTCCAGATGGCGACCCGAGCCCCCCGACGTCAGGGATCTTGGGCTTTTACCGCAAGGCATACTGGGCGGTCACCGAATTCCCCTTCTATCGGACGGTTCTGGAACAGCCCCTCTACCGAACACTCCTCTATCTGCTCTACCTCAGCGCCCACGCTGCAGTCGTCCTGACCCTCAGCTATGCCTTGCACTATGCATCGACATTCCAGGACTTCTCCCTCTGGCTCGAAGAAAATATCCCCCCCCTGGTGGTGGAAAACGGTGAACTCAGGATCGAGGGGGAGCAGCCTCTGGTCAGGACGTATTGGGGCGAAACCGCTGTTACGTTCGTCTTCGATACCACCGGTACCCACCGCGACCTGGACGACTTCGGCGATCCCTCAGTTTTGCTCACCACAGACGCACTCTTGTTGCGGCAGGGTGGCATCACCCAGACGCTTTTCTGGGCTGATTACACTTCCTTCGAGGTCGGGAGACGGCAGCTCAGCGACTGGATCGCACTGGTCAAATGGGCTTACTTTCCCATCGCTTGCTCTACCATGCTCCTTACGACCTTCACACTGAAGCTCATCATGGCGCTAATGTTCTCACTGCTGTCTATGTCAGTAACGTCCCGCTATAAGGTGCGCTTCCCCTTCCGCTTCTATCTCACCATTGCCATCTTCAGCCTGACGCCGGCCCTGGTCATCGAGCTCGGTGTGGCTATAACCGGATTGGCAATCCCTTTTCCGGAATTGATCAGTCTGACCACCACCGCAATCTATACTTATATGGCAACTACGAAGTGTGTAGAGGAAACTTAGGGTCTGCGCAAGCATAACTTGGTAGAATTGGCGCTCAGATTTGCACCAGATTTGGTCGCGAACGATTGAGCGAAACTGCAGGCGTAGCCAGGTCTACGTTGGGGCTTTCGCGATTGAGGAGCGGCCGAAGATGGTGTGAATCCGAGATGCCAAAATGCCAAGTTGTTTCTGCGCGGGCCCTTAGCACACGGAAATACCTGCTTATTGCCTTTGCCTTTGCCCTAATGCGACCGGAAGATAAGGCAAAGGCAAAGGCCGAAGGCGGAAGGCAAGGGCAAGGGAATGGGAGCAAGCAACATGCACACACTCCGTTGGGGCCTGATCGTGGCTCTTCTTTGGAGTCCTATCATAGGCGCCGAAACCATCCAAGATAGACCTTCCATCCGCACCAATGTTGACGTAGTGGATGTCTTGTGTACGGTTCAAGATCGTCGTCAGCGGTATATAAACAACCTGACTCGAGACGACTTCGAGGTTTACGAGGACGGGGTCAAACAGAACATCGATTTCTTCCACCATGAAATCGGCGAAAAGGCTCGTCCTCTATCCGTCTTGATGTTGGTCGATACCAGCGGCAGCGTGAAAGATAAACTGCACTTCGAGCAGAAGGCAGCCAGCGAATTCCTCCGCCAGACCCTGGCTCAAAACAAGGACATGGCAGCCATTGTCCAGTTCGACAGCGAAATCAATCTGGTACAGGACTTCACCTTCGACATCCCGCTGCTGGAAGAGGCGCTTCAAGAAATAAGGGCCGGTGGAGCGACCAAGTTGTACGATGCCGTATGGGTCGGCGTCAAGGATTTGCTCAGTGAAGAAGTGGGACGAAGAGTGCTCGTCATCCTTTCCGACGGTGCCGACACCCAGAGCACGATCGAGGCGGACGACGCGATCCAAGCCTCACAGATCAACGACGTTGTGATCTATGGGATCGGCGTCAAGAGCCGGCGCTTCGATTCCGACTTTGGGCAGTTGAAGAAATTCTCCAGGGCAACTGGGGGTCGCTTCTACAACTCGAAGGCAGACCTCAAACGATTGCGCGATGCCTTTTCTCAAATCAGCAAGGAGATCAAGAACCAGTACAGCCTCGGATACGTCCCTTCCAACAAGAAAAGAGACGGTTCCTTTCGGTCCGTCGAAGTCAGGGTAAAGGGACGTGGGTTGAAGTTGAATCACCGCGAAGGGTATTATGCTCCAGTATCGAGCTCATGAATCAGGAAAATATAGATTCGGAAAAAGGACTGCCGCTCCAGCTCCAGCTTTGTATTCTCGAGTCCGAGTTGGAGAGAATCGAAGGCGACCTGGCCCGCTTGGAAGAACGCCGAGAGCAGATCCTTGGGCAGATTCATCACTATGAGTCGAAGCTGATCAAGGTCCAGCGCCGCACTTTACTTCGCCGGGTCAAGTAGTCCTTCTTTCATGACCGGCTCCCTCCTGTTGAGTGTCATCGTTCCCGTCTACAACGAGAGTGCCACCATCGAGAAGACCCTTCGAAGAGTCGATGTGGCGCCCTTCAACAAGGAAATTATTGTCGTCGATGACGGTTCGACCGATGGGACTCGAGACATCCTGCTGAACCTCGAGCGAGACCCGGACTCCATCGCCCAGCTCCGAGTCTTCTTCCAGCAGCCCAACCAAGGGAAAGGGTCGGCGGTCCGTAAGGGCATCGGCGAAGCTCATGGGGAGATCATTCTCATTCAGGATGCCGATCTGGAGTACGATCCCGCAGACTATCCCCAGCTGCTGCAACCCATTCTCGACGGACGGGCCGACGTAGTCTACGGCAGCCGCTTCCTGGGTGGAACCCACCGCGCAATCTATTTCTGGCACTACGCCGGCAATCGATTTCTTACCCTCCTATCCAACATGCTCACTAACTTGAATCTGTCGGACATGGAAACTTGTTACAAGGTCTTTCGGCGAGAGATCTTCGAAGAGATCGCAATCAAGTCCAATCGCTTCGATTTCGAGCCAGAAATCACGGCGAAGGTGGCCAAGAAGGGATATCGGGTCTACGAGACCCCAATTTCCTACAGCGGGCGCTCCTACGAAGACGGCAAGAAAATTACATGGAGGGACGGATTCAAGGCGATCTGGGCCCTCTTTCGATACCGTCTGTTTGACTAGGAGTCTGCGCGGTAGAAATGATCGTAGCGAGAAAGCGGGTAATCGAGGACAGATTTTCTCGATTTCGAGGCGCATAGTTGATCTATTCGTCGAAAAATCGGGGGAATATGGGCCGATTCTACCGTTTTCGCAGTAGATCAATTTCTACCGCGCAGGCTCCTAGCCCGGATTATTCATAAGTTTTCGTAGCGAGTCGGTGTCAGCGCCGTCCCGGCAAGGCTTGCGACCGAGACCACTCGTGGCGAGCCTCCGCAGTCGTACTCGTGCAGTACGTCGAGGAGGCCGACCGAGCGAAACGCAGCCAGGGCGGATGATGGCGGCGACGCAGTAGAAAACTTGTGAATCATCCGGGCTAAAGCGGCACCGCGACGCGGCGAGTCGGTTGCTCGCCCTGGGCGCCGATGGTAGACTGTCACCACGGACGCATGTCATGCCAACGCCCCTTGATCGCCAACAGTGTCCTTGACCTTATAGGTAACACTCCCCTGGTCCGGGTCAACCGTCTGAACAAGCAACCCTCGGCCGAGGTTCTCCTCAAACTGGAGTCGCTGAACCCCATGTTCAGTGTGAAAGACCGAATTGCCTATGCCATGCTCAAGAAAGCAGAAGAGGAGGGAAGAATACGACCTGAGAAAACGGTGATCATCGAGCCTACGAGCGGGAATACCGGAATCGGTCTGGCGATGGCCTCCGCGGTCATGGGCTACCGCCTGATTTTGACGATGCCGGATACCATGTCCCTGGAGCGGCGACGCGTCCTAACGGCGATGGGCGCCGAACTCATCCTTACTCCCGAAGTCCAGGGCATGGGCGCGGCCATCGAAAAGGCCGAGGAACTGGTAGCTCAGCTTCCCGACGGGTTCATGCCGCAGCAATTCAAAAACCCCGCCAACCCAGCCATTCACCGCACCACTACCGCCATCGAGATCCTGGAAGCGACCGAAGGTCGACTTGATTGCTTCGTCGCAGGTGTTGGGACCGGAGGAACAATCACCGGAGTGGGCGAGGTCCTCAAAGAGAAGCTGGACAAGGTATTGATCGTAGCTGTCGAGCCCGCTGATTCCCCTGTTCTGTCGGGTGGTGCAGCCGGGCCCCACGAACTTCAGGGCATTGGCGCCGGATTCGTCCCTCCCGTGCTCAACCGGGACATCATCGACGAAGTCGTCTGTGTCGAGTTCCAAGACGCGCAGCGTATTACTCGACTGCTGGCTCGCCAAGAGGGGATCTTCACAGGAATCTCGTCCGGCAGCATCTGCTGGGCCGCACTACAACTGGCCCAGAGACTGGGGAAAGGCCGCCGCGTGGTCGCAATGGTCTGCGACCTGGGCGAGAGGTATCTTAGCCACCCGGTCTTCGCCGATCTGTGAGGGACTTACTCCTCCTTGGACCCGTTGGCGGATCCCATTAGAACCTTACGGACGTCGGCTGCCGATCTGGCCTGGCTAAACCTCTCTTGCATGACATCCTCTTCTCTGCCCAGGTCGCGTGCTCTTGTAAGCACAGCTTCCAGTTTGTCTGCTGGAAACTTGCAGGCACCGTTCTCATCCATGTGAATGATCTCCCCCGGGCTGACATCCATTCCGGCTACACTTACGGGAACGTTGATGGAATAGATGGCCATGTTCCCGTGGCCCGGTGTCGCACCGCTCAGCAGATACTGAAAATCCATGGACCGTATCTCATCGAAGTCCCGCGAAGGACCGTTGGAGATCGCCCCAACACAACCCACCGCCTTCATCGCCGCCGTCATGTTTCCACCTGCCAGGCCTACCTTACCAGCGATCGCGGGAGGAAACTTCTGCTGGAAGACAAAAATCGTGGGTTGCTGCGACTGCTCCATAGCATCAATGGCATCCGCGAAGCTCAGGCGATCGAAGTTCGGATCAGGTAGGCCATAGACAGCGGTGACAGCATACCCCACCCTTCTTCCCAGTTCTGGATACATACAACGGACACTGTGGTCGGTATACCAGTTCTCGCTCCAGGGATTATAGAGACCCAAACACTCCGGGCGTTGGGAGTAGGTTGCAACGACATTGGTTATGGATGGAGTATCGAAATTCTTAAGCTCTTCGAGCATCTCCCGAGTGTCTGCCATGTGTAGTCTCCTTTTCTCACTTCTCTGATGGGCATGTGATTACACCAGCCCAAAGTATACCCTTGTCTCCAGAACTGATCACTGTACCCTGGGCGGACCCACCCATGCGAGCGTCTTGACCGCCTCGGCAAGCGTCCTCAAAGCGACTGAAACTCAAGAAAACAGGTACTCAGACTGCATAGGATATAACACATCCGGCGAAGACGAAATCCCGGGCCCGAGTACGGACTACAGGCGAGACCTGAACCGCAGCCTCTTTGGGCTTGCGGAGGGTCGACCTTGTGCTACCCGGCTCCGACTGATAGAGTTCCAGACAGCTTCGAACATCCTCGAAATGCCAGTATGCAGGGTGTCACGAACGACCCGGGTATGTCGGATCCCCACCTGTCACACTTGTGGGTACGGGCTGAAAAGGAGCTTGCTCATGCTATCCGTACAAAGACTGTTGCCACTCATTTCCGCGTTGCCGATTGCCCTCATCGGATGCGGTGGTGACGTAAACGAGGAACTCATCTCAGCAGCGAAAAAGGGTGACGCCCTCGCCGTCCAGACGCTGCTCTCTGAGGGCGCGGATGCCAATACGACCAGCCAGAAGGGTGAAATTCCCCTAATTGTAGCCGCTACCAACGCCCATGCCGAAGTAGTAAAAGCCCTCCTCACGGGAGCTGCCGAGGTGAATATCAAAGACCGCGAAGGGAAGACCCCCTTGATGCACGCCGCGGACAACGGTCATACCGAAATCGCAGAGATGCTGCTAGACGAGAAAGCGGACTTTAACGTTGAGGATAATCGAGGTCGGACAGCTTTCCTCTGGGCAGCGGCGAAGGGCCACACGGCGGTGGTCAAGGCTCTTCTGGCCAAAGGAGCAGAAGTGGATGCTGCTGATCGCAGCGGTGGCACTGCCCTGATCATGGCCTTGAGTGCGGGGCACACCGAAACAGCAGCAACCCTCTTGGAGCAAGGTGCAGAAGCTAACTCGATGACCGTTGATGGTTCGCCGGCCCTACTGGTTGCTGCCCGGCTGGGACAGACCGAGACGCTAAAGGCGCTCCTGGAAAACTTTGCTGACCTGGAGGGAATGGACGGTGACGGCAAAACAGCCCTGGTCTGTGCCGCGGAGGAGGGACACTCGGAGACGATCGAGGCTCTGGTGGGTGAGGGAGCTGAAGTCAACGCTCAGGACCAACAGGGCTGGACACCCCTGATGTACGCAACCGCCAGGGGCCACAAAGAAGCGGTAGAGGCCCTGCTGGCAGCGGGTGCCGACCTCAAGGCCAAGAACCAGCAAGGAGAGACGGCCCAGGATCTCGCTTCCAAACAAGGAAAGACCGAGATCCTTGAATTGCTCAAAAGAGTCGCTGGCACCGACTAAGAATTAATGATCGGTGAGCAATTCCGAAGCGAGCCGAAGTCAAAACAGACCGTCAACAACGAAAACTCTCACCGTCGACCACTGACCTGAAACTTCAAAGAATCGTCTGAACGTCTGAACGGCGCACGTCTCTACCCGCCGAACGGCGCGGTGAACGGGACATGTCCTACGCCGAAGGCGTAGGTGATGTCCCCTGGAGATTAGCCGAAGTTTCTTTCCCGAATGGGGCAGCGCAACGGGGGCGGGACTAAGCTGAAACTTCATTGGAAAACGTAGCTTTCTCCGTTAGGCCAAAGTATTCTTTCGAGCCTTTGGCTAGGACGGCGGCCTGGAGCCCACCGCTACGCCGGACCCGAAGTTTCTTTCCTGTACGATCCGGCGCAGCAAAACGGAAACTTCACCCACGAGGAAACGAAGCAACCTCCACCAGTAACAGAGCCGTGACTGTCGGGGAACGGGGCCCGACAGGGACCATACCCCCCAGGCGCTTCAATCAGGGTTGCTAGGCGATCGCGTCGAAACCTCGCTTCGGATGCCAACTCTCTCTCGAATGATCCAGCTCGCAGCATTCGTTTAGTCTGGACATCTGTCCGCTCTCAGAACCTATAGTCTGGACATCTGTCCGCTCTCAGAACCTACTTCAGCAGTCTGGCGCGAAGCGTAATAGACCAAATCCTGGCCGAGATCCCGATCAACAGCGCCCAACGTTTCCGGAATGGAACCTGGAAGTTATTTGCCAAACCCAACGGGCTGCTGCATAGTACTTATCTGTGACGCCCTTGTCCTCACCCACAGAAACGGTGTCCTGAACCCATGAAGCGACTCTTCTACGTCGCCGGTTGTTCATCGTTCTTTGCGCAATTCTCGTTTACGCGTTGGCCAGTGCAAGCCTCCCCTGGCTCGAGGGACGACTCGTGCTGAAGGGCCTGACTGAGGAGGTAAGCGTTGATCGAGATGATCTCGGCGTACCGACGATAAAGGGAAGCAGCCGGATGGACGTGGCACGCGCGACCGGCTTCCTACACGCCCAGGATCGATTCTTTCAGACGGACCTCATGCGCCGGAGATCGGCTGGCGAGCTCTCCGCCCTGTTCGGCGAGACCACCTTGTCATTGGACCTACGGTCTCGGCTGCACCGACTTCGCGCGACTGCGGTCAAGGTGGTTGAAGGCCTCACACTAAAACACCAAGAGCTGCTCACCGCTTACGCGGAGGGTGTCAACGAAGGCTTGCAACAACTACCGTCGAGACCGCCCGAGTACTGGATCATTTCTGCTTCGCCTGAGCCCTGGAGGCTTGAGGACAGCATTCTGGTGGTGCACTCGATGTACCTGGAACTCAACGACGAGGAGGCAACACTCGAATCGCGACGGGCCTTCTTGAGAGACTGCCTCCCCACCCAGGCTGCCGATTTTCTGACCTCAGCCGATGCATCCTGGGCAGCGCCCGTGGACGGAGGACTGGTCACCTCGACACCCCAACCCGACCCTACGATTTACGACCTCCGAAAACTGGCAGGCGCCCTCTTCGGCCCCACCCACACGACTGAGGAATCCCTGGAAATTGTCGGCGGGAACAGCAATGGCTGGGCAGTGTCTGGAAAGCATACCGATAGCGGTTCTGCGATCGTCGCCAACGACATGCACCTGGCGCTAAGGCTGCCTAATACCTGGTATCGTCTGCGCCTTAGAGTCGAAGGAAGCGGCCCTTCGATCGATGTCACGGGCGTAACACTTCCGAGCGTACCGGTGATCGTGGCGGGCAGCAACGGTAGGGTAGCGTGGGGTTTCACCAACAGCTACGGAGACTGGACAGATCGGATACAGCTCGCACTCGACCCCAAGGACGCAAATCGATACCTTACGGACAACGGCTACCGGGCCTTTACGACCTACGAGGAACCGATCAAAGTCAATGGCACAGAGGATGTCGTGCATCCGGTGCGCTACAGCCTATGGGGACCCGTAGTCAGTGATCATCGCGGGGAACCAGCCTCCATAAAATGGCTGGCTCACGAGCCAGCGGCAACCAACCTTCAACTGATCGAACTGGAGCAGGCTGGGGATCTTGATGCTGCCCTCAGGATCGCCAATGAGAGCGGGCTCCCGCCCCAGAACTTCGTCGTGGGCGACACCAAAGGACACATCGGATGGACCATTGCCGGACGGATTCCGAGGCGCCGTGGGTTTGACCCCGGACGGCCGGCGAACTGGGCAAGCGCCGAGATAGGCTGGTTTGGCTGGGTCGAGGCAAGCGAGTATCCAAGAATCGTAGACCCACCCTCTGGATACATCTGGACGGCAAACCAACAGGTCGTCACCGGGAGCACCCTGGAGATTCTTGGCGACGGTGGATATCTACATGGCGCCAGAGCTCGGCAGATACGCGACGACCTGTTTGCCCTGCGGCGGGCTTCGATTGACGACATGCTGCGGATTCAACTTGATGACCGAGCACTGCTCATGGATCGCTGGCACCGACTCCTGCTGGATCTTCTGGTGCCTACCCAGGCCGGATCGCTCCACCCGCGCGCTCGCGAGTTTCGTTCGGTCCTTCAAAACTGGAATGGGCGTGCCAGTGTCAACTCCGCAGCCTATCGGCTAGTTCGAGCTTTCAGGGCACGCGTTCGCGACGTCGTCTTCTCTGCCCTGACAGCGCCCTGCAGATCAATGAATCCGGACCCTGGCCCGACAGGTTTCCCTCAAGAAGAGGGCCCGCTGTGGCAATTGCTCCAGGCGCGGCCAATCCATCTCTTGAATCCAGGCTTCCAAAGCTGGAACGAACAGCTGCGTCACGCGGCAGCGGAAACCATCACCTATTTCGACACTCACTTCGAGGGACCGTTCCAGAAGCGAACCTGGGGAGAGCACAACACGGTCAGTATCGAACACCCTCTCTCCCCTGCCCTACCTGCGCTTTTGGGGAGCTGGATTGACCTTCCTGCAACGCCTCTTCCTGGAGACCTTTATGTTCCCAGACGACAAACCGTCCTGAGTGGACCCTCTGAGCGCTTTGCCGTTTCACCTGGCAGGGAAACCGAAGGCTACTTCCATATGCCAGGAGGCCAGAGCGGACACCCCCTGGCTCCCTTTTACCGAAAGGGACACGAAGCCTGGGTCGACGGCGATCCCCTACCTTTCCTACCGGGCGCTGCAAAGTACAGCCTCAAGTTGGTGCCGTCGGAGGGATCCGATTGAGCATACTCCCAGCCGTCCGCTCCCTTGCGACCTTGGGACTCACACTGGCCACACTCACATTCGGTCAGTCCGAAGTCTCATATCGGCTACTCCATCGCTGGGGTGAACCAGGAACCGACCCTGGTCAGATGATGCGGCCCCACGGGATTACAGTCGACAACCAAGGCAATCTGCTGGTGACGGACCGCATCAGTTCCCAGGTCCAACGCTTCACTCCAGAAGGAAGGTTCCGGGGAGAAATTGGAAAAGGACTAGGCAGCGCTCCCGGTCACTTCCATGCTCCCTCTGACGTCAAGCTAGACGCAAAAGGAAATATTTTTGTGGCCGACAGCGGCAACCATCGGGTGCAGGTTTTCACGGCCGACGGCAGGTTCATTCGGACTTTCGGAAGCAGGGGAACCGGACCCGGAGAGCTGCTGTGGGCCCCCACGCATTGGTCATCGGTAAGGACCAGCGTCTCTATGTGGCCGAGGATGACAATCACCGGGTGAGTGTCTTCGATCACGACGGTCAATTCCGTTCCTGGTGGAATGACCGCCAGGGCGGCGTCCGTTCCTGGTACAAGCCCCATGGCATGGACTGCGATCTAAACGGAAATGTCTTCGTCTGCAACTTCTACTTGCCCTGCTACAAACTGACTGCCGAGGGCAAACTGCTGATGGTGTTTGTCCCTCCCAAGCCAGATGCTGGATTCTTCATCGTCCACGGCCTCGCCACCGACCAACTAGGGAACGTCTACCTAACCACTCGAGACAGATCGCAGAGAGACCGGATCGTGAAATTCAACAAGAACGGAGCACTTGTAACCAGCTGGTCACCACCGGAGGGGTCCCAAAGACTGGAGTGTATCGCCGTAGACCGATCCGGCAGGATCTACGTAACGGTAGGCGAGGGCAATCCCGAAGTCGAAGTCTACGGTCAGCAGCAGTAACCTCCTTTTCTTTCCCATGCCTTTGCCCGTTCCTTTCCCGCCCATCGTCTTGAGTTTCTGGGAAGGCAAAGGCAAAGACAAGGGGTTAAACAACACACGAGAAACTGGCGACGTAGTAGACTATTCCAAAAATAAGCGCAATTTCGAGAACAGGACCGTTTCCCGGCTCCTAGGAGTCATTTTGGAGGCCCAAATTCTAAGTTTTTGCACCAAGCCACTCAGAACTCGGCTCGGCTGTTGCGGTACTGCCCGCCGATCGCTTATGAGGAGCTATT
>CAUZIZ010000066.1:0-27101 GCA_963579905.1 Acidobacteria bacterium UBA6911
GAACAACGCCCCTTTGCTGGCCTTCTTGTAGAGAGCAATCAAGCTGTAGAAAAAACGCAACCAGCTGATTCAGAGACAAAATAGTGAAAAAAGACTTGACTTCAAACCTCAGATGTCTGAGCTAGTCGCATTAACGCCTTTGGTGTAAGGCATCCGATCCAATGCTAGATCAATAGGTTATGTCCTTTTCCCATCCAAGGGCTCTGTCAGGAATAACTTCGCAGAGTTGGCGCTCAGATTTGCGCCAGATTTGGCCGCGAACGATTGAGCGAAACCGCAGTCGTAGCCGGGCCTACGTTGAGGATTTCGCGATTGAGGAGCGGCCGAAGATGGTGTGAAGATGAGATGCCAAAATGTGAAGTTATTCTTGACAGAGCCCCAAGCCGGGAAATGAAGTGTCAGCCCAGAATAGCTTCAGTACGGTAGAGAGCCGTGCTCGGTTTCGTAGTCTGTCCGCTTGACCATATCGATCGCGTCCCAGGGGCAGCCGTCGAGAAAGGCACCTTCGGGACCCTTGCTGATGCAGAGCTTGCACCCGATACAGAGGAGGCTGTCAACCTCGATTCGGCCAAAAGGAGGGTGGTCCTCGTCTGGAATCCAGACCATACAATTCTTTATCGGGCAGTAGTCAACACAAGCCGGCGATCCGGCGCAGCCTGTACAGGCGGAGTTTATGACTGCGATCAAGGCCGGCTTGCGCTTTCGGGCCTCGTCGACCTTGATCGTTCCTTGATGCTTCAGTTGATCGACTGCCATCACTGCCTCACGGTTACACTCTCTGGAGAGAGAAATTCAACTTTCTGACTCAGCGCTCTCAGCCGCTGGTGCGGCTGGCTTCTTGGCGCTCGGTTTGGGGTCGGCATCAGGATCGAACCAAGAGACCTCGTGGTCCTCGAGCTCCGCCTCGACCATCTTGGCGATGCCCTCCCGATCCTTCTCCGCTCCGTAAACGCCGTCCGCTCCAAAAAAGGAAATGGTGCGGTAATAGGGGTTCCTGGCAAGGCTGCCACCTCCCTCTATTCCGAACTCACCCCCGGCATCGAAAAAATCGACCTCGTCAAGGCCCGCTTTTGTTTGCGCAATAATTCTCTCTTCTACCCCGGACTCCTCGGGCTGGTAGTTCAAGGCCCGTACGATTCGTCGCTGCTGTCCCTTCAGTTCCAGCGAGAACACTAGATATCTGAAGACCACTCCGCTGTCCAGCAGCTGCACGCCTTGGATTTCAGTCAACTCCATCCAAAAACTCCGTCCGGGTGATTGTCAGCCAGGCGTTGACTCGGCTTGTTGGCTAGGTCGAGAGCACCGCGGCCACTATGCCTACGAGGAACAGCAACAGACCCGCCTTGAAGACAAGATCAGAAAGACGTCCGAGCAGATTTGTCAAGCCCACAACAGTGAGCAGAAGCACTCCAACGAGCATCAACGACATTCCAGGCCAAATCGGCAACACGCATCTTCCTCCACTAAGCTGGACCTGTCTCTAGCCAGTCTTATAGAAGTTTCACTCCAATGTCAAAGATTTCCAGCGAGCGCTGTCCTCTAATCGAAGGAAGCTCAAGCGCTATCATATTTCTGGAATGGAGCACCAGAGTATAAAGAAGAAAAATGCTGAAGCTGACCCGGAACGAGCCAGCCAGTAGAAGTGTGCAGGCAGCTTGTTTGGGATTTGGTGCTCGCAGAATCCGGGAGGATCCTACACCAAATCAGACGAGGAGCAACTCCTCTTCAACCTGACGCTTCGGCCGCACCGAGCCCAGCTACTTTCTCGCTGCCTTGGTCCTCTTGGAGCCGGTCTGGTAGTAGTGAGGATGCTGTGCTTTGGTAGCGCTGTATAGCTCATTCCAGCAAGCAGCACAGCTCTCCGCGTGAGTAAGGAACTCGAGCCGATCGTCGAGCTCTAGCTGATCTGAAAGGAAGGCACCAAGTTTTGCTCTGTCACAAGTTCGGATCATAGTCACTTTTTATATTCTCCCTATTCTCCCTGAATTCGATTCAGCACATAAGGCACCGGATGAAACAAAAGACACCGGATGAAGCGCAAAAGTTTCAAACTATTTAGTATCGACCTGGATTGGGTGTCTTTCAGCTCCCCAGAACAGTTGCAACAATTTGCCGAGCACATCTATTGGGTAGCCTCATCGAGGCCCGGCGGGAGCCCTTTGCTTGTTTGCTCTGAGCTCCAACGATTTGCTATGGTAGAGGCCTATGATCAGCGCGATTCAGATTCGTAAGGGAATGGTCATCATGCACCAGGGAGAGCCTCATCGAGTACTCGACCAGCATCATCGAAATCCTGGCAAAGGTCCCGCCTTTGTTCGAGTGCTGATGCGACAACTCAAAAGCGGGGCCTCCTACGAGCATCGATACAGTTCTGGAGAACAAGTTATACGGGCCACTCTCGATCAGCGGAAGATGGAGTTTCTTTACCGTGATGCTCCCCTCTTCCACTTCATGGATACCGAGAACTACGAGCAGATCGCGCTTGATGAAGAGGCCCTCGGAGACAGTCGGAACTTTCTCAAAGAGGGTGCGACCATCGACGTCGAGTTTTTCGATGGCCAACCAATTGGTCTCGAGATGCCTCCCGCGGTGGAGCTGAAGGTGATCGAGACCGAACCTGAGCTCAAAGGAGCAACCGCAAGCAACTCGCCCAAGCCGGCCACCCTTGAAACAGGCGTCGTGATTCAGGTTCCCCCTTTCATTCGGCAAGGAGAGCTGGTGCGCGTCGATCCGACTGAAGGTCGGTACCTCGAGCGAGCCAAGTAACTAGCTGGTTTCCAGCTCCCCTCCCCAAGTGGGGGGACAGGATCAGTCAGTCCCTAGCGATAGATTGTTTGGGTGGGTGAGACACATCGAACCATCGTCCATTACGGTCCGCCTTCAGTCGAACGTAACCGCAGTCTGTTCGAGTTGTGCCTCCGTTCCTGGGACCCTAGCCGCACGCCCTTCCTCTACGTAGTCGCAACCCACTCTCGACAACGGCAGCTACGAGAGCTGTTCCTGTCACGTTTTCCTCAAGTCTTCGAAGTTCCGATACTGACCTTTCCGAAACTGCTCCAGCGTCTGTTGGCAGCAGCTGAGTCGAGGCGCCGACGCATATCCGAGACTGAAAAACTCTCTCTGCTCGAAGGAATTCTCCAGGACTCGAGTGGCGACTCAGAGCGGACTCGAGAGCAGCTCGGCTCTCAGTTGACCCGCTTGAACCGAATCGTAAGCTTCGCGCAGCAGCACCATCTCTTGGACGAGCAGCAGCTCCGGGTGCGGTACCAGCGGTGGGAAGGGCTGATTGGCCCTGAGGAAGACACGCTTTTCGCGTGCTATTCACGATATCAGCGACTGCTCCAGACCAGAGGGGCCGAGGACTCCGCCGGCGCCTCTGTTCGTCTGTACGAAAATCTCCTGACCGGGGCCATCCTTCCAAAGTCCGCCGTACCTGGCTTAAGAGTTCTCGCCTTTGAGGGTTATTACCGCTTTACCCCTGTCCAGCTTGGCATTCTTCGCATGTTGGCAACTGAACTGGAGGAAACGCATTTCTCGGTTGACTGGGATTCGCCGGAGCGGAATCTGGACCGTTTCTCCGATGCCCTTGGAGACATCGCCGGCCTGTGGCAGGACCTCGAAGCGACTTGGCAATTTTACCCGGGTCGCTCCAACCCACCTCGAGTCTATTTCTCGGAGCCCGCTACCCAGGAAGCTGAGGTCCGGATCCTGGCTAGCAAGATCGGCCGTACCAAACTTGAACAGCCGAATCTCCGATTCTCAGATATTGCGGTGATCTGCTCCAGAAGTGGTTTCTATGAGACCTATATACGCGAGATCTTCTCTGCTCAGAACATCCCCTTGTCCTGGTTTTCGGCCACTTCGGCTCCAGGCACTCACGCCGCTCGTTTGTTGCTGGAATACGTGCGCCTGCTGCAGCGGGACTTCCATCGTGACCAACTCTTCGATCTGCTTTCCTCACCCTGGATTGAAGTACACGGACTTGGTAAGACGGAGATCCGGTTGCTCGAGAAGGCCGCGCTTCAAGTAGGCATTGTTCAAGGTCTTCAAGAGTGGACTGTCGACTTTCCCGGTTGGATTGCATATGACGCTCAACAGCTGAAGCAAGCGGGCAAGGCCGTAGACGCGGCCACTCTGGCGACGAGTTATATCCCTTTTCGGGACTTCGTCGAGGCACTGAGTTTGGATATCGACTCAACCAGAACCCTGACTCAGTGGCTGCAAGATTTGAGCCAGAAGATCGCGCCGTTCAGCAAGCTCCCAGATGGCTCTGCGAGCTGGTTGCGTCGGGAAAACCTTTCCCTGAAGGCGTATCAGGATAGCTTGAGGAACCTGGCTCTCGCCTGGGAGAAGCGGCCTCTGACCCTGGACGACGCGCGATTCGCGCTCTCCCAGTTGGTCTCAGAGGCGGGCTTCCTCCCCGAGATCGACCAGGATGGGGTCGCTATTGGGACAAGCCGGGACTTTCAACAGTGTGAGTTTCGGGTCATCTACTGGTTGGGATTCGGCGAGGGAAGGTTCCCGGGGCCACCTCGGAATCTCGACCTCCCTGGGCAGCAAGAGGACGATCTGGTCAGGCCTGGTCCGACCCAGGGCTTCAAGGAGGACGCGCATCTGTTTCATGGGGTGCGTTTCAGGGCGAGCGAAGCCATCTACTTTTCCAACCCGAAACGAATGGGTACTGCAACGTCCCACCCCAGTCCGTTCTTGCGACATCTAGAGGCTACGAGAATCGAGGGGCCCCCTCCTTCAGGGTCGCAGCTCCAGACGAACTCAGAACCCGACCAGAAACTGGCGCTTCTAGAAAACGTTCGCCGCGGTCTTCAGGTGCAGTCGCTGAGAGAGTCCACACGCCTCTCTCAGTACGAAGGTGTCTTTGCGAGCGATCGGGCGATCTCTGAATTGAGAGAGACGGTTTTTCCCCAGGGCATCCGTGTCTCGCCGAGCCGGCTGGAAGACTATGTCGAGTGCGGCTTTCGCTACTATGTTCGCAGGCTGCTTCAGGTAGATGCCCCGGAGTCCGCCGACGAGGGTGTGCCTTCCAGAGAGATGGGGAGAATCATCCACCGGATCTTGTATCGTTTTTTTAAAAAGACAATTGAGAAAGGAGATAAGGATCAAGGTTTCAGCCTTGAGGATGCGAAGGGCCTGATGCTGAGGATTGCGTCCGAGGAACTGAAGCTGCTGGGCGGACGCTACCAAAGGACCCGAGATTTGATCTGGCAGCACCAGGTCGGGAAGCTGCTCCAAGGTTTGAATGGCGATGGGACGGGGCTGCTGACGAGTCTTCTCGAGCATCATTGGCAGCGGCCTCCCGACTCGGAGGTGCGTTTCGTTGAGCAGCCGATTTCACTGGTTCTAGGACATCTCGATCCCGCGGCCGCTGTTCCAGTCCGGCTGACCGGCGTGATCGATCGCTTGGATTCAACGGAGAGTGGTTACGTTGTTCTCGATTATAAGACCGGAGACATCAGTCCCTTGAAGAAGCTCCAAGGGGGACGGGGATTTCAGCTTCCCCTCTATCTGTTGGCAGCGAAGACCATGCTGGGCGAGGAGGTTTTTGGTGCATCCTTCTACATTGTCTCGCTGCCACTCAGACTTGAACTGAAGCCGCTGGCGGCTTCTGCCCAGAGGGATTCGCACGGGACCAGCCTGACTCAGCTGACCCAGGAATACAGCCAGAAGGCACTCGAAGTTGCCCAACAGCTCTACAAGGGACATTTCCCCGTGACGATCCTGGGAGAGCGAGATGCAGGCTGCCGAAGCTGTCCCTATTCCAGGATATGCCGAGTAGACAGGGCAAAAATGGAAAGGGCACGAGCCACAGACTCTGTCTTCCCTAGCTCGATCCTTTCCCCCGTTTCCGCCGGAAAAAGACGAAAGCCTTCCGAATGAGTGAAGGAACGTCTTCCACTCCTACCCCATTCGAGTCGGATGTGGGGCAAACAACCGGAACCCGGCAGCTGAACCAGGCGCAGAAGGAGGCGCTGGATCTTTCCAGCCACTGTGTGCTTACCGCATCCGCTGGCTCCGGAAAGACGACTGTTCTGGTAAATCGGGTTGTAGAGATCCTCGAGAGGAATGGATTCACACCTGAGCAGGTGGTTGCGATAACCTTCACCGAAGAGGCCGCGGCGCAAATAAGGCATCGTGTCCAGGAGGTCATTTTAGCCAAAAGTCAGGCGGTGTCTTCGGAGGAAGCGGAGAATTCCTGGCAATCTCTCCTCGACACGCTTTCCTATGCCAAGATCACAACCCTCCACGGTTTCTGTCTCTCCCTACTGAAGGAGTATCCCTCCGAGGTGGGGCTGGACCCCGGTTTCAAGATCATTTCCGCAGGTGAGCAGAAGTTCTGGGTGCAGAATTGTGTCCGCAGTGCCTTGCGAGTGTATTCGGAACGCTTTCATCCGGGTCTCAGGGAGATCCTGAACTACATTACCCCCAATGAGCTGCAGTTCCTACTCGTTGATTTGATTCAGAGAAGAAATCATCGGCAGCTCGAGGCCTTGGAGTCTTCCCAGGAGATGCTGTCCGAGATCTACTTCGAGGAGAATTCTCATAGGCTCTACCACTCTCCCGTCTGGGTGGGCCTGAAACAGTTTCTTGATCGAGTACCGTCGGACCTTTTGACTGCAGGGGACTCCTATGCCAACCGCTGCGCCGCGCAGAAGGATCTGTTTGTGGGTCGTGCCAAATCTCCGGAGGATGAGTTTGTCCGTCACTTTCAGGAAACTTTCAAAACCAAGGCGCGACCATCGAAGAAGTGGTTGAGCTGGCCCCTCTATTCCGAACTAAGAAGTCATTGGGAGGAAGTCCGAGAGGAATACAAGCGTTTCCCGCTCCGATTGCGGCCGACCCGGGGTGATCGGGTAGAAGGGTCTGAGGTCCACTACGCCCGAACTCTGGAGCTGGTGCGGGGACTCTACCAAGATGTTTTGGCACGCTACCAAGCGGAGAAAGCGAAGGATTCAGTCGTAGACTTCGACGACCTGCTGGAATTCGCTCATCGTCTGCTCCAGAATGGCCGCGTCCGAAATACCCTTAGACGACGTTACCCCTTTCTTCTGGTTGACGAGTTCCAGGACACCAACCATCTTCAGTGGCAAATTCTACTCCCCCTCATAGGGCCAGAGAGCAACTTCTTCGCCGTGGGGGATACCAAGCAGTCGATCTACCGGTTTCGTGATGCCGATGTCTCGGTTTTCCGCAAAGTCCAGAGATGGGTTGAAAAAAGGGGCCGTCTATTGGAGTTGCGTGAAAACTATCGGGCCACGCCGCGACTAGTGGAATTCAGCAACCAGATTTTTAGAGATCTGTTCCGATTGCGACTCGACTACGAAGCCGTTTACCAGGAAATGAAGCCCTGTAGACAGGTGCCACCATCGACCAAGTCCGGCGCCACTTCGAGTGTGCGAAGTTTTTTCTACGATGCCTTGCCGGATGGATTTCCAACCGAAGCAGATCTTACGGTAGAGGCCATAGAGCAGTTGGTCCAAGAGGGATTCCAGCGCGGTGAGATTGCGATCCTGTTGCGGTCACGCACTCGACTCAAGGATTTCGAAAAGGCCCTGTCTCGACGTCAGGTGCCCTTTGTCACCTTGGCTGGAGCGAGTCTGTACAATGAGCCAGAGGCGCTCGATCTGGCCAACCTTCTTGCCTTTCTGGATGATCCATCCTTCGACATCTCTCTTCTAGGAATTCTTCGGAGCCCTTTCTTTAATTTTTCTGATGAGGATCTATTTCTGCTTTCACGGCTACCGGGAGCGGGATTCTGGGAGAAGCTCAATAGCAAGGATCCTGTTTCATCTACGGCTTCGAAGATGCCAGTCCACTGGCGATTCGCTCGCAGGAAACTGGCAGAGTGGCAGACTCGGTATCAATTCGAGACCCTGGCCAGCTTTCTCGCCCGTGCGGTAGACGAGACCGGTTATAGGGAGATCGTTTCTGCCTCCCGGAGGAGTATTCAGGCGTGTGCCAACCTCGACAAGTTTCTGGACCTGGTAAGGAGCTTCGAGCTGGCTCATGGTCCCGCCCTGAGACCCCTTCTTCGTTTCCTCGACGCTCTTCGTTCGGTGGATCCCACGGATGGAGGCCCCATGGGGGAGGAGAGCTCGACAGATGCTGTTCGGATCTACACCATCCACGGGGCGAAGGGACTCGAGTTCCCAGCTGTGGTCCTGCCCGACCTGGGCAGCCCCCTACTCACCCAGCACCGAAGTCGCTTCTACTGTGAGAGCTTCGTCGTCGGACACGAGCGAAAGACATTTTTTGGGATGAAGATCCGTAACCCAGATGATCGCCATCAGGAATGGGAGCCTCCGACGTACAGAATGTTGCGTCGCCTGGAAATCTACCGGCAGCTGGCCGAGGAGAAGCGACTTCTCTATGTAGCTGCGACCCGGGCACAGGATCGTCTTCTGCTCATCGGCAAGAAGAATGAAGAGGAATCCTATTTGAACTGGTTGCTCGCGGCGGGTGCCGAGTCCATCAGTGAGAGCATCCCGGTTTCTTCACCGCCAGACCTCACTCAAACGCGGCCCTCCCCATCCCCAGGGTCACGCACAGGTGATCTGTCGGCGAAAGCCGAACCGGCACCTCGGGTATCCATGGAGAAGACCCCAGCAGAAGTGGCCAGCTTGCCAAGGCTATCGCCAAGAAAACGAACCTGGACTCCTACCGAGATTGTTTTCTTTTCCAAGTGCCCTTATCGCTACTACCTCAGCTATATTCTGGGTACTCCCGAAGGGGCTCCGATGGGCTGGGAGCGGATTCAAGCCCGGCATTCACTGATAGGCTCCGCGGTCCATGAAATTCTTGAGAATCCGGGGGTGGCCGAGAGCCAGGAAAAGTTGCAGAATCTGCTGAACGCCTGGGAGCAAAAGTATGCTCCCTTGTTCGCTGTTTCAGAGGTAGCCTCCTTGCGAGAGCGAATCCAGGAAAGCGTGCAGCGGGTGGTGACACACTCTCTCTTTCGCCGGATCGCACATTCCAAGAAGGTCTACAGTGAAAGGCGATTCCATGTGAATCGGCGAGGACTCTTGATCACGGGAGTGATCGACAAATTGTTTCAGGATGACGACGGCGGATGGGTGGTAGTGGACTTCAAGACCGGGCAGATCGATTCCCCTGATCCAACCGAGGAGGTCCGGCGCCTCGGATACGATTTGCAGGTGGAGCTCTATTTGTGGGCGACCTCCCAGATTCTTTTGACCGACCGGCTAAACGGTTTCCTGTTGTTGACCCAGACTGGCCACGCGATCCCGATCCGCTTTGATGCTGCCGTCATCGGCCGCTGCCAACGTCTAATCGACAGACTGCCACGGACAGTCGAGCCCTCGCAGTTCCCCAGGACGACCGATCAGGGGCATTGTCAGTCTTGTGCTTTCTTCCAGCAACCCTGTTCAGGAGCGGCCTCACGGTGATATTTTTCTAGCGGACTGTAATACTTGATTTGTGCGGTAGGGTCTGTCAGGAAATAATCGATGCACTTTGGCGCGAGCGCCGTGGGGGCGAATGGGAGGCGCCGCGACGCAGGCGATGCCGCTGCGCATCTTCCAGGAGCGGCAACAAAGCAGATGCCCCCGCGCCCCTGCGGGCTGGGGACCCCAGCAAAGTGTATCGGTTACTTCCTGACAGACCCTTACAGGCCATTGGGAACTTTTTTCGGGAGGAAGCATGCAGCGGGATCAAATAGACGCTGATGTCGTCTTCGTAGGTGCCGGACCTGCCAGTTTGAGCGGAGCGCTCCATTTATCTCGGCTGGTTCGGGAGCACAACGAGGGTCTGGGACCACAGACTGGGGAGGGCGATTCCCTTCAGGATCTGACCATCCTGGTCGTCGAGAAAGGGAGGGAGATAGGCTCTCATGCCCTCAGTGGAGCGGTAGTAGACCCCCGGGGCTTCGATGAGCTTCTTCAGGGTTTTCCAGGGGAGGAACCTCCCTACCAGAGTGCAGTTGAGGAGGATTCCCTCCAGATTCTGACCAGGAAAAGGTCCTACCGATCTCCCCTTACTCCACCACCGCTCAGGAACAAGGGCTACTCTATCGGTTCTCTCGGGAGTCTTGTGAAGTGGATGTCCAAGCTGTGCGAACGGAACGGAGTTGAAGTTTACCCTGGGTTTCCTGCCTCCGAACTCCTCTTCGAAGGAGAACGGGTTTCGGGCGTGCGTATTGGAGACCAGGGGCGCAGTGCCGACGGCTCTCCCAAGGCCAACTTCGAACCGGGAATCGATATCGCGTCCAAGATTACGGTTCTTGGTGAGGGGCCCAGGGGAACGCTGACCCGCCAGGCAGAGCACAGGTTCGGTTTGAATCGGGGGCAAGAGCCACAGATCTACGCTTTGGGTGTAAAGGAGATCTGGCAGCTCGCAGACGATACGGCGTCGGGAATGGTTATTCATACTTTGGGTTATCCCCTGGGGACCGAGGAACTCGGGGGCGGATTCGTCTACGGGATGGGCGATTTCTTGAGCGTGGGCTTTGTCGTCGGTCTCGACTACAAGGACCCCGAGACCGACGGGCACGAACTGCTTCAGCGCTTCAAGAAGCATCCCTTCGTAGAGTCGATGCTTAAGGGAGGGAAGGTTGTCTCCTATGGCGCCAAGGCGATTCCAGAGGGGGGATACTACTCGATGCCCCGGCTTTACGCCGATGGACTGCTTCTGGTGGGGGATTCGGCTGGATTTCTGAATCCTCAGCGTCTGAAAGGAATCCATCTCGCTGTGAAATCAGGGATGCTGGCTGCCGAGACGATTTTCGTATCTCTGCTGAAGCGCGACTACTCGTCAGTGACGCTGAAGCGATACGAAAGCGATTTCGAGAAAAGCTGGGCCAGGGAAGAGCTGTGGCGGGCGCGCAACTTCCGTCAGACGTTTCAGAAGGGTTTCTGGTCGGGAATGCTGCGCAGCGGATGGCAGGTCCTCACGGGAGGATGGGGCTCAGGCCGGCGCCTGCCGACTCTTGCCGGACATCAGTTCATGCAGCGGCGGAACCAGGAAGGAGCAGCGCCGGATAAACCAGCAAAGACGGATTTCGATGGCAAGTATACCTTTGACAAGCTCACAGATGTCTACTTCTCAGACACTTCCCATGACGAAGATCAGCCCTGCCATCTGAAGATCCTCGATTTCGACATCTGTCACAACCGGTGTGTCCAGGAATATGCCAACCCATGTCAGCACTTTTGCCCGGCCGGCGTGTTCGAAATTGCTCATCACGAATCCGGGGCCCAGTTGCACCTGAACTTCACCAACTGCGTTCACTGCAAGACCTGCGACATCATGGATCCTTACCAGATCATTGTCTGGACACCGCCTGAAGGGGGAGGGGGACCCGACTACAAGAATATGTAGTCCGGTGATGTGGCGGTGGCTTCCAAGCCGCCGTGTGTCTAGCCAAAGGCTTGAACGCTGGATGTAAGAACGGCGATCCGCAAAGGCGAAAGTGGCTGAGTATGGGGGAGATTGTGCTGTTGTCCGGCTCTCTCCTCGCAAGCTGGCTTTATATTGCTAGCGGCTCAAGTCGTTCGCGGCTCTGTTGGACTCCGCTAGCACGAAAGTGCTCATCGTTGGCTACCCGTGTTACGGCTGGTTTTCAGCTTGATTATAGCTTCGATTGCTAGCCAGATGGCCAGACCTAGGATACCTATTCCTATAGCAAGAAGAAGATAAGCCTGCGAGTTCCAGAAGTCGCGTATTTTCAGGAACATCGCCACCAGGGTAGTCGCTAGCATGAAGACCATGGGAATCGCTGTGTACCAGAAGGGACGCTTTTGATGAATCAAGTAGAGCGTGATCGTTAGCAGGGTCAGCCCTCCGAGCACCTGGTTGGTGGTGCCGAAGAGTTGCCACAGAGCTAGGCTCGCTGCCTTTCCTCCCACTTTGTAGAAGGCGAAAAAGCCGATCGTGATCACGGCGATCAAGGAAGCAGTGTAGCGGTTGGAGAGACTTCGGATTCGGAGCGTCTCACTGATTTCGCTGATGTTGAAGCGCAAGAGCCGGGTGCCGGAGTCCAGTGTTGTGAGGCCGAAAGAGATGGCCACCAAGGCAACAAAGGCCTTGGACAGATCCAGCGGTATTCCCAGTTGGCTCATGAAAAGAGCTGACCCATCAATGAAGGCCTTCATCTTCAGACCAAGCCCTTGGGCCAGGTCCCAGGATTGATAATGCTGGAGCCAGAGGTCGCGCGTCGCAAATCCGGCCGTGCATGCAAGGACGGACACCAGGCCCAGCAGGGATTCTCCAATCATCCCGCCGTATCCGATGAGGGGCGCATCGGTCTCACTACTGATCTGCTTTGCCGTAGTACCCGAAGAGACCAGGCCATGAAATCCCGAAACGGCCCCGCAGGCGATGACAATGAACACAAACGGAAACAACGGAGGGGCACCGGGTGGATTTGCTTGAATGGCTGGGGCTGCAAACTCGGGACTCAGGTAGAAAAATCCGCTGTAGATCAGAGCGAGTCCCAGGTAGAGGAGCAGCGAGTTCACGTAGTCCCGGGGCTGAAGCAAGAGCCAAACCGGCAGGACCGAAGCGGTAAAAGCATAGACCAGTAGAATGACGCTCCACTCGCCCAGGGAGAGACTTAGCATCGGTAGTGTGAGTCCTGCCCAAACGCTCAGTAGAGTGAGGATGAAGGCGATTAAGGTGCTTTTTCCAATCGAAGATCCTCGCTTGTAGACACTCCATCCCACTACCAGGGAGACGATCATGATAGTTGCACTCGGATAAGCGGCTTCGGGACTGTGATCGGCGGTCAGGAGCGTGGCGCAGACGTTCACGAAAACGCCCATGGCAAGAGCGATCAGGAAGAAGATAATAATATGGAACAAGGACTTGGCACGCGGTCCGACGATATCCTCGGCGACCTTCCCGACAGACACTCCTCGGGCGCGCATGGAAATGACCAGCGCTCCGAAGTCGTGGACCGCTCCAATGAAGAGGGTTCCAAGGACCACCCACAGCATCGCAGGTACCCATCCCCAGATGACCGCAATGGCAGGGCCCAACATCGGAGAGAGTCCCGCAATCGAGGCATAGTGATGCCCGAAGAGCACATATCGATTGGAGGGAACGTAGTCGACGCCGTCGTTCAGCTCATGGGCAGGAGTGATGGCGTTGGGGTCCAGCCTGAAGACCTTGCTGCCGAGATATTTGGCATAGACGTGGTAGCCCAGGAGGTAGAGTCCGAAACAAGCAAGGGTCGCGAGCAGAGGTGCCATGGGCCGTTATTATACTTTCATGTGATGCGGATTCTCCATCCGGCACGATCATCTTGCCTGGGCGTACCAGCGTTCCTCGAGTCGAGTATTCCATTCCCGGAGATATCTTTGATGGGCCTCATCGTCTGGATACCGCTCTCCTGGGGCATATGGGTAGGCAGACATCCGATGAAAAGGAAGAGGACCCACGGAATCGGGCTCGGCTGAATTCACATCCATGTCCTTGCCAAAGCCGTCCACATAGACCAGGTAGTCCCTCACCCAGCCAGGGTCGAGCCTGGGAAGGTTCCCGACATCGAAGAAGGCCTCGACTTCGTCGCCGGATCGAGTGATGACGAACATGTCGTCCTGCTCCTGCAGCAAGGATTTGACGTCACCGTAGCGGGTATAGCCGCCGATATGGACCTTCCACTGAGCTGTCGGTGAGGCCCGATCGTAGGCATAGATCTTGGGGCTTCTCCCGTCCGGGCTATGGAATTCTGGAAAGCCAAGAAAGTGGAGATCGGTCTGCTCCGGCTTCAACCTGTGCACCCTGTAGTCCCGGCGGGGGGAGCCGCTCTCGACCAGCACCTGGTCCCAGTAGATGCACATATTTGTCACGATGCGGATCCGGCGACTGGCTGAAAGAAACTTGCCCGAGAGGTCGACGATCATCGTCTTCGGCAAGCCAGCCGGGAACCCCATGCGTTCCAAGACCGTGACCCACTTTCCCTGCTCATCTTGGACCTGCAGGTAGGGTGGAATCAGCGACGCACCTGCCTGGGACGCGGCCAGATTGCTGGTGCTATCCGCGTAGTCGATCCAAGCATGCATCAGAAGCAGCGTTCTGTCTGCTGCTGTGGTTCCGAGATCGAGGATCATTTCATGGGATCGGGAGTAACCCTTGAAGGGGAGCTTCTCGAAGTCGGTCGGATACACCCGGTCGATTGAACTGATCTGAGGAAGAATATTGTTTTCGCGTCCGTCGATCGCAGCGACTGGGGGGCGGGCTCCTGAGGCGGTTACAAGTCGAAAATCCAAGTAAGGCGGACCTGGGAGCAGCTTCTCGTCGGGATAGACTTCGTATTCAGACGGATGGTCTACCGCTACCAGTTCCAGCTGGTCGAAAAGGATGACTTCCTCGAGCTGGTTATTCAGGGTGATGGCGAGCCGCCCGTCCTTCAGGCCGGTTCGGGCACGATCCAGCTTCACGTATTCATTCGTGTCGGGATAGTTGTAGATGCCTGGAGCGAGTAGGTAGCCGTAGGCACTGCCTCCAAGGAAGTCGGTGACGAACCGGTATTTTTGCCCGTCCCAGGCGTAGAGAATGGGGCAGCTGGTACCCTTACGATCCAACTCCTGGACCCGAAGGACCTGGTTGATGGGTTGATCGATCTCGGATTGAAGGACGCCGCCAGGCCAGAGGATGCGGAGGGTATCGATCACGACCTGTTTTCCCAGGCCAAAATGAGATATTGGAGGATTCTGACTGAGGAATCCGTGGCCACCATAGACTTCTGCTTTCTGATACAGACGGCCACTCTTGATCTCGACCTTCGTGCCGATACCCAGCTTGTTGCTGTTGGTGCCGCGTGTTCCCACCGAGATCCAGTTGTTCTGGCTCCCGCCCTGATTCCTGAAGAGCAAGGGGGAGCCGCCATTTACATTCGCTGCGAAGTCCAGGTCACCGTCTCCATCGTAGTCCGCGACGCTCACTCCCCGTACTGCAAGTCCCTGGAAGCGGTCCAAGCCCACCTCTTCAGTGGCGTCGTGGAAGGTCCCATTGCGATTCTCGAGCAGAAAGAAATTTCGCCGGGCCTGATCCCACTGTGTGAACAGGGGGGCGGCTACCAGCAGGACATCCAAATCACCATCGTTGTCGAAATCGAGAAGCTGACTGGTATGGACCTGATCTGGTGCCGGTGAGGTGGACGATGACCATAGAGCTCTAGGGCTGTATTGGCGATTTTGTCGTTGTGCCCAGAGGCTCAGGTTAGCCCCGTCCAAGGTGGGTAGCGCGAGATCGGGGAGGCCTTCCCGACCCAGATATCCAACCCCTATTCCGGTGCCTGATCCGGTGTCCGCGATTCCCAGTTCGGGCGCTACGTCAAGGAAGCGGCCATTGCGTTGGTTGCTGAAGAGCTGGTTGGGCTGACCTAGGTTAACCAGATAGAAGTCGATGTCTCTGCGGTCGTCGAAGTCTGTACAGATCACGGACAAGGTCTTTCTACGCTCTCCGGAGAGCCCGGAGGTCTTGGAGACGTCGGTGAACGAGCCATCTCCGTTGTTTCTGTAGAGGACATTGTTGGCTCCCCTGAAATCATCGGGAAATCGGGAGTTAGGGCCGGGGAAAGGGCTTGTCTCCACGAAGTTTACCACGAAGAGATCCAGGTCCCCATCATGATCGTAGTCGACAAATGCTCCGCCTACCCCCCATGAGGAATCCCCGACGGTCGCCTCCTCTGTCACGTTGAGGAATGTTTGGTTTTCCTGATTTCGATATAGCTGGTTGGCGCCATAATTTATGAGGTACAGGTCCAGATAGCCGTCGTTGTCGTAGTCTCCCCAGAGAGCGCTCATCGTCTTCGCCGGGGAATCGAGGCCCAGACCTTGGCCGGTTTCGCGGAAGGTGCCGTCACCCTGGTTGCGGAAAAGCGCACTATGAGCACCCTCAGCGCCCGCATTGGAGAGAAAGAGGTCCATTCCGCCGTCTCCATCGTAATCGCCGAAGGAGGTGCCCGAACCCAAGAAGGGAACGATTTCCTGTTCGAGCGTCGATCTCGAGTCTACGGTAAAGCGGCCCACCTGTCCCGGCCCCGTGTGTCGGAATTTGAGCCCTGAAGAACTTCCTACCTCTTCGAATGTCACCTGAATTGCCCTGGCCGAAACGTCTCCAGAGTTAGGCAGGTGTTCCTCAGAAGCTTCGAGTGCGATTGAGTATCTACCCTGCTCCAGGTATCTGAGGCCCAACGTAGTTGTGCCGAACCTACCCTGTAGATTCTGGAAGCGCTCCATCTCTTCCTGCCCTTTTTCGCGGTTCCCACTGCGAGTCAGGGAAATCGCCAGGTTGTAATAAGCTGATGCGTTGTAGGGCTCGGCCGAAACAACCTCCCTCAAGTGTTTTATGGCTTGATCGTACTCCTTGCGCCTGGAGTAGAGCAGCCCCAGATAGTAATGGGCCGAGGGATCGGCTGAATCCTGTCGGATTACTTCACGGAACTCGTCCATCGATCGATCAACTTGATCCTGGTTTCGATAGATCAAGCCCATCATGTAGTGGGCATGGATTTGTTTTGGGTCAAGCTCCAGTGCTTTCGCGAAGTGGAGACTGGCTTCGTCATATTGTTGAAGGTTGAACTGGGCTATTCCGAGGTTGACATGCGCCGAAACGAATTCGGCATCGAGGTCTAGGATCTTGGCGAACTCGATATTGGCATCTTCGAACTTCAGCTGCTCCATCAAGGCGACCCCGATATGAGCATGTCGGAGAATTCGGTCGGCCTTTCCGGCAACTGTAGTCGCGCTCTCCGTCACCTGAAGCGGTGAGTGCAGGCTGCAGACGGCGATGCCCAGGAGTAAGGGAATCGAGGCGAGCCAGGAGAAGGATCTCCCACCCCCGCCTCGAAGTATTTCAGCTCTCATAGCTGAAAAGATATTCCTTGAAGCCGTTTCTCAACAGGAAGGAATTACAGACCCTGAAGTGTGGCATAAGACGGGTGAGGTCGGTCTTCTGGTAGCGGGGGCAAGGTCTGAGAACCGGCGAGGAAACTTCGTATTGGAGATGCTCCTGATCCAAGATCTTAAACTTGGTTGGGCTTTCCGGGATGTGCTTCGAGGTCGAAATCAATGAAAAAAGGAGCGTGCCGGTTCGACAGAACTTGCCCAGGTAGAGGACCAGGTGGTGGACTTCCTCCTCTTCCATGTAGTTGAACAGATCCCAGGCGAAGATGAGATCGAAGCTGGTATTTCTTCCGTAGGGTAATAGGTAGTCGTACACCACATCGTAAGAAAAGCCGTCTTCGGGAGAAAGGAAGTCGAAGGAGGAGAGGGTCTGGTAGAGATCCTCAATATGAATCTTGCAGCGGAACTGCGAGAAGAAGTCTACGTTGGAACCGGATGCCGCTCCAAGATCTAGAATATGGTACTTACGCTCCGGATGGAGCTGGTGATACACCACATTCAAGACCAGGGAGATGTGCTCTGTGGGCTCGGTTGGAAGAACTGACGTTGTTTTTTCGATTGTGGACTTAGTTCCAGCTCGGCGGAACCAACGCATCACGTCCCGGACGAGACCGAAGCCATCTTCAACCCAACGTCAACCTTGGGAGTTTCCGCAGCCCCTTCCTTCTTGGACTCAGTCTGTCCTGGACTCTCCAATTTGAATTCAGACTTTGCCTGATTCGGTTTCGAAGAACTAGGCGGGGAGTCCATATCGATGCTGCCCTTGAACCTGCAACCCTCTTCCAAGATTACCTGAGGTGCATGGAGATCACCACGCACATTGCCCGATTGACGAATGACGATCCTCTCTTCGCCGAAGAGATTTCCGTCTACCTCGCCCTCTATGCTGATGATCTTGCCATAGACGTCAGCCTTGGCGCGACCCTGATTTCCGATCGTCACGCTATGATCAGAAAAGGAAATTGTGCCCGAAACCTGTCCCTGTACGATGAGGTCTTCCTCGCCGCTCAGGTCCCCTTTGATGGAAATTGAGGCGCCGATCAATGCTCTCTCCTTGATTCGCTCGACCGGGTTTCTGGCCGCGCGTATAGGTCTAGGTGTATCCGGCATTGACTCAGATTGTGCGTCTTTCTTCCACATGATAAACTCCCCCATAGTGATGTTCATTACTATAACTGACCTCCTGTTTAAGTCAAGATCTGGAGGTCTTTGAAATTGGCTACGGTACCGACTTCCGAAATGGTACTCTAGTTTTTTCAGAATCTCCCTCTCCGAGAACCAAATCACCCAGGATGCAATCGGCAAAGAATTCCGTTGCCAAACTCACGCAAGAATTTTTCTCGTACTACCCCGACTATCTTCTCTGCCGCACTCTGGCGATCAACGTCTCCAACAAGAATACGACCTACTCAAAAGCCATCGATATGATGGCCAAGAAAGCAAGGGCCGCCGAACTGAATCAAGCTCTCATCGAAGAGAAGCTCGATCTCAAAAGTGTCCCTATAGTAGGTCGTGCCGTACGATTAAAGGATCTCTCTCTCAACCAGATTCTAAGGCTCAAAGATGAAGTGCTCAAGGAAATTCTCGTTTTTTATCTCAAGCATCCCTATGCGCACGGCCGAACCAAGAGAAGTCGCTGGCTGCCAAGGTGGGTGAGAACCCACTTTTTGAGCGCTCTGTTGGGTCATGCTCGAAGCAGGGGGATCCAGTTGGATGGTGAGGGGGATTTCGAGATTCTGGGGGTTCTCTAAGTTGAAACTTCAAGAATGCGTCGAACGTCTGAACGTCGCACGTCTCCTGTCCTTCGAAGGTGCCGCCAACGGGTGAACTACCAGCGTTATGAAGCCAAGTCCGTCAGAGCCGCGAACGACTTGAGCCGTTAGCAAAATGAGCCCAGGTTCCAAGGAGAGAGCCGGACAGCTCTTCCCCACGCAGTGACGCACAAATCTCCAGTAGCCGGAAGTTTCCTTCTCGAATGGGGCAGCGTAGCGGGGGGCGGACTAAGCTGAAACTTCAACTACGAGGAAGCGAAGCAGCCTTCGCCAGTTGACAGATCCGTGACTGTCAGGGAGCGGGGCCCGACAGGGACCATACCCCCAGGCGCTTCGTTGAAGCACAGGATCCCACTCCCTCACGGTCATGGCTCTGTCAGGGTTGCTAGCGATGATCATGCTCGAGGCAATCCAAGTTTCTTTTTCGAATGGGGGACGGCGTTCCTGGGGACGTAACTGACCGGGCACTCTGACGTGATGAATCGAACCTGGACAGCCCTGAGGCGAAACCCACGATCGATTGCGATTCTGTCCCTGCTGGTTGTCTCGATCTCCTGCTTTCTCCTACTTAGACTCTACACGGTCGAAATGATCCACACCGTCGTCGTGCAGGCTTTGATACAGAAGGCCCCTCCCACTTATCCCAGCCAGGACATTCATGATGCTTTTGACGGGGCGCGCCGCGCCGCCGCTGACGCGGACGACTCAGAGGCCTATCTAGAGCGGCTCTTCGAGATTTCCCAGAGGCTGGAAAAAACCCAGAACCTGACCGAGCAAGAAGTATCTCATCTACTCCTCGCGATGCGCTCGAGCGACTGCCAATGAGACAGCCGCGTTAGCCGCGAGCCCTCGTATCATTGGTGCCCTCTCAAGGCCGTGAGTTTTACCAGCGATTGCCCTTTCTTGGGGTTCTCGGCCGTATGTTAAGATTTTGAAGTGATTTGCTCACGCTGTCGCACGGAGATTGAGGGCGGGGTTTGTCCGCATTGTGGCTTCGAAGGCGATACGGAGAAGACCATCCAGAGACCGATTCCCTTCGCATCTCGCCTGGGCGGTGATCGTCAGGTTCTGCCCGAGGACACGCCTGACTTTGGTCCGGAGAATCAGGGCAGTCACCCTCGCTTCAAGCGGAACTCTCTGCGCGTTGCGTCTACCTCCAGACCGGTTCCGAGAGGGCCCAGGATTTCGCGATCTCGTGCAGCGCCCGAGCGAAGCCTCTTCCCCGATGGGTTTTCAGGCACAGGAGGGCGGGGAGAGAAGAAGATCGTAACCGTCACCAGAAAGGCCTCTGCGATCCCGTCCTTGGTGGACAAACCCTTGATCAGGATGCCAGCTAGGTCACGTCCAGGGCAGGTACCCAAGCAGCAAGAATTGAGGCTGGAAGCGTCTCCCCCACAATCGGGCAGCGCCGGTGCTGAAAAGACAACACCACCCTCCCCCGAAATCCCTTCCGAAATCATTTTGTCTCGCTTCCTTGCAGGAATCGTGGATGCTTCGCTCTCGATCTTGACCGGGTTTCTGTTCAGCTGGACGGCCTGCCTGATTCTGAATCGAGATTTTCTTTCGATTCCCACCCTGAGTCTGGGTGGTGGATGCTCCCTGGGTTTCTTTTTCCTCAGCTCGTGTTTCTTTCTGATCAGTTGCGGGCAGACCCCTGGTATGTATCTGACCGAGCTCCGTTTGATAGCCGAAGAGGTCCCGGAAGCGGTTCCTCCGCAGGCAATCCTCTTCCGGGTACTGCTTTTCCCTGCCGTAGCCGCCAGTCTGGTGGGATTGTGTCTGAGTTTTTTCGATCCGGGACGGCGTTGTCTGCACGATCGACTAACCCATACTAGAATCGTCCCCAATGACTTCTAGTGCAGCGCGCCATAAGTTCTGAACCAGTGTTCAGCAGCCCCTCGTCGCCGCTGGCGTTGTTGCACTCGCTCGAGATATAGCCCGATATGACTCGCTCGCGACGCCTAGCCAGCGACAACGATTGACTACTGTCCCCTGGCTCAGAACTTATGGCGAGCTGCACTAGTGTTATGTCCTGGAAGTTCGGTGGATAAGTCTGCGAGGCATGGGCGCCGTATGCAAGGCGCGCTGACGCAGGAATACCTGGAGTCTTTCGAGGAAGCGCAACACAGCAGACGGCGTTCAGGTCCGCAGAATTATGTGGCGAATTTCCAGGACATAACACTAGTGTTGGATTCACACACACGAAGATGTTCGCAGCAGTGCAACGTGGCGAAGTTGAGTCGCAGCCCGAATCGTCATGAGCCCTCTATCTCCTGGAGAAAAAGGTCGACCAGCGGCCAAAGCTGCGAACGGCAGCGGTACTCGACGTCGGGATCAGACAAGAAGGAGCTGACCAACACCGACATCGCCGTGGTAACGCTCTGTCGACTCGATTTTGAAAAGGCCGAGTCCTGCAAGAAGACAAGGGCCGTGCGAAACTCTTGTCCCTTCAGAAACCGTTCCAGTGAAAAATACTCCAGCACCAGAGAAACGATCTCGCAGAAGCGCGGATACGATTCTTCGTAGACGAGAAGAGGGACCAGGTATCCGAGCTGATCTTCAGGAACCTTGGGCTCGGCCAGCATTTCCTGAAGTTTGGACGGTTCGGTCCGGCTGCGATGACGAAAAACCAGCATCAAGGCGAGTAGGAGCAGAGCAGCTAAGAAGATGAGAAGGAGGGTTGAATAGGATACGAACAGATTGATCACTCTTGGAAGTCACTCTGCTAAGGGCTCTGTCAAAAATAACTTCACATTCTGGCATCTCATCTTCACACCATCTTCCGCCGCTCCTCAATCGCGAAATCCTCAACGTAGGCCCGGCTACGCCTACGGTTTCGCTCAATCGTTCGCAGCCAAATCTGGTGCAAATCTGAGCGCTAATTCTACCAAGTTATTCTTGCGCAGACCCTAATTTGTGCCTCCGAACGCAGCATCTGCGGCGATTTGTTGCACACCCTCGGATACAGTCCCAACCACGAGGTTCCCGGCGGAGTCGAGGAGAAGCTTGGTGATCCTTGAAAAAGATCGTCCCAGACTCGCCGTTTGCCAGGTCTGTCCTCCGTCCCAACTTCCAAATAGATTTCCCATCAGGGCGTCCGCGGCAAAGACCTGATCTGCGTTCTGATCCGGATTAGATCCGATCGCCACAATGTCTATAGAGTCGATCCCTGCGGACGGAGACCAGGTCTTCCCAGAGTCCTCGCTCAGAAAGAGGCCCTTACGGGTCGCGCAGAGCAAACGTGTTCCAATTCTGCGGATCTCGTTAACGGTGGCAAACGGTAATCCATGTGTTTTGCTGCTCCAGGTCTTGCCGCCATCGCTGGATCGAAAGAGGCCTTCGTCGGTTCCCGCGAAGAGGAGGGACCTCGTCCCATCATAGTGCAACGTGTGGATCTTCCCCTGGTAGGAGGGAATTTCCCTCTTCTCCATTCTTTCGTCTAGGAGGTCGAGGTAGAAAACTCCAATCTCGGAGGCGAGGTACAAACCTTCCTCCTGCTGGTCCGAAAAGGCGAGGTCTAAGAGCACAAGGTGCCTTGTGGGCTCAAGAGATCGCCAGGGTTCTTCCAGGGGCTTGCCCACGAATACGCCAGAGCGGGTTCCCAGATACACAGCCCTCGATTTTCTGGAGGGAAGAATTGCTCGAACTGAAGTTGCCGAGTCCTTGTCCAGTCCCTCGTTGTAGGGACTCCAATCTGTTCGACGATTCTTGAGGACGAAGAAGCCCCCATGTTGCAGATCCAGGACGGCACTCACATAGAACACATCCCGAGTGTGTGGATCAGGGGAAAGGGCGCCAATCTGGCGATGGATGAATCCTTCATTTGAGGCTGAAAACGTAGTTCCCCCGTCCTCGCTCCTGAGGATTCCTGCGTCGTCGGCCCCGACCAGGACGATGTCCTTGTCTGCAGGATGGACGACCACAGCGTTTACGACGACGCCGGAAAACAATCGTCGCCAGTGGCTGCCCGCGCTGGACGAAACAAACAGTCCCTTGGTAGTCCCTGCATAAATCCTATTCGGATCCGATGGATCCATATGGAGGGCTCGGGTGCGCCTTGCAGCAGTGGTCAACCCGTTCTTCAGTTTTGTCCAACGGAGACCTCCGTTCACCGATTTGTAGATCCCACTGCACGCACTCGCATAGAGAGTCTGAGGATTCTCAGGCTGAATCAGAAGGTCGAAGACATCACTATCGCTCATCATACCGTCATGGATCGCCTGCCACTTCTTCCCCAGATTCAGAGTCTTCCAGCTCAAGTGCCAGGTACCGACGTACAGACTCTGAGAGTCGACTGGATCGAATGCGAGCGACTCAACGTTGTAAAGGCTGCGGTAACCACGACTGATTCGGTCCCAATTGCGTCCACCATCCTGGGTGAGCAACACGCCTTCCGAGATGCCGACTGCCATGATGGAGGGATTGGTGGGCGCAATGGCGAGGGCGCGGATGGTGCTGTTGTATCGACCCAGATCTATCTCTTCCCAGCTCTTTCCACTATCTTTGGAGCGAAACAGCCAACCTCTATCGCTCTTCAGCTCCCAGGTCGCGGCGTAGATTGTGTCCGGGTTCTTCGGATCGAAAGCGAGATTGTCCACAACCAACTCGCGTCGGTTCAGCCCCGGAACCAGCATGGACCAGGATTTCCCCGCGTTCCCAGAAAAATAGATCTGGCCATCTGCAGTTCCAAGAAAGTAGACATTGGGTCGCTGAGGGTGCACGGCCAGAGATCGAACATCCCCCCCATAGGGACCCAGAGGGTCGAAGTCGAGTCTGTTCCCAAAAATTGGACCCTGGAATCCCACTGCAATTAGGAGCAAGTAGGAGAGGGTCGCTCGCAGTTGAAAAGGGCCCGAGTGCTTACTTCTTGGCTCTTGCATCGCCAATATCCTAACTGATTCACACTGGTTCTTGCGTCTGAAAAATGGGGCTGGCGCAGAAATAACTTGGCATTCTGGCATCTCATCCTCACACCATCTTCGGCCGCTCCTCAATCGCGAAAATCCCAACGTAGACCCGGCTACGCCTGCGGTTTCGCTCAATCGTTCGCGACCGAATCTGGGGCAAATCTATGCGCCAATTATACCAAGTTATTTCTGCGCGAACCCTGAGGGAGATGCTGCTCTCGCACCAGGATGTGGACAGTACAACCAGAGGAGCTCTCTCCGTCATCCAATTCTGTTCTTACCGTGTACTGTCCTGCTGGCAGTCCGGTGGAATCGAAGATGGCGGAATCGCCGTTGAGGGTAATTTTTCCCGAGCTGGCTGTCCAGGTAATGCCCAGTACTTCATCATCTGGATCGGAGACGCTGACGCGGATCGTGGTCAGATCTCCTTCTACCAAGACTTCCTGGTCGACGGTGCACTGCACCGATGGTGAGCGATTTATCTTGCGCTGAAATACGACCTGTAGAAACCAACCATGCCGACCCGTCTTGGGGATCCCCAGTAGCTCGGGGTCAATTGTCCTCAGATTCGATCTGTAGGCGCCGGAGAAATGAAGCCGACGGAGGGACAGAAGCCTTATTCCGGCCAGTAGATCCAGCGGCGACAAAGGGTTGGCGAACGTCGAAGGGCTGTGGGTCCCGAAGAAGTGGGTTCCGACCAGCTCACCAATGAGTCTTGAGTGGCCACGCCAGAAAGGCAGCTCCAGACCAGCCCCGTAGTTGAATTCATGCTGGCGGTCGACTCCGAAGCTGTCCTGCACAAACAATATGCCGGCGTTTCCAGTTAGATTTGGGCCGTCCCCAATGTCTTTGGAAAATAGAAGATCAAAGCCCGCATCGGTAGTTCTCGTCGTTAGACCTTTTAGGAGTCGTTGGCGGCTGTCTTCGATCGAGAAGCGTGTTCTTGCCTGGACTGCCCAACCCAACGGGGCTCCAGACAACTCAGAGAGCAAGTTCAATTTGAGGCCGGTCCCGAACTCTCCTGGACCCTCTCCCAAGGAAACATCAAGGAACGGGAGGTCGTTGAAGAAGCCCAAAGCCCCGGTTGTCAAGCGGCTTAGGAGCACCTCCTCCGGGGCTGCGATCTTGTTCACCTGAATGGCGTTGACCCGCACCCTCCGGTAGATTTCCCAGGACAAGAAAAACTCAACCTATCGTGCACTCCCAGCGTCACTGATAGCGGAAACAGCGTGAGGTTGAGGTCTCCTGGCTCCCGGTGAATACTGGTGCCGTGCAGCGCCACGCTCCATTCTCCGCGACGCAAGGTGGTAGGTTTGGCAAGACTAAATAGCCCCGTCGAACCTGTGAATGTGGGGTTCAGATACTTTATCTTCGCCCGTCCATCCGCCGAATCGGTGACGCTAAGGAAGAGCAACAGACCCAAGATTGTGAGAAGGAGCCTTCGTCGAAGCACTCTTCGATCGCACCGTTTCCTAGGTTTCCAAGTCTCACATCAATAGGTTGCACGTCCTCCGGAGATATCGAAGACGGCCCCGGTACTGAACGAACAATCGGGAGAAGCCAGCCAAGCGATCAGGGCAGCCACTTCCGACGTCTCCCCGAAGCGGTCCATCGGAATCTTGGAGCGCATGTAGTCGATGTGCTCCTGTGTAAGCTGTTTCAGGATGTCCGTCTTGATAACCGCGGGAGTCACACAGTTGACCAGGATGCCCTTGGTCGAGAGTTCCTTTGCCAGGGATTTGCAAAAGCCGATGACTCCTGCCTTAGCGGCGCTGTAGTGGGAGGCGTTGGGGTTCCCCTCTTTGCCTGCGATTGAAGCGATACTGACTATCCTGCCCCAGCCCTGTTCCAGCATCATCGGGACAATTGCGTGGCAGCAGTGAAACACGCTGTAGAGATCCACTTCGATGACCCGATGCCACTCCTCGGGAGTGCATTCCCAGGCTGTCTTGGCGGCACCGGCGATCCCGGCGTTGTTGACCAGAATGTCGATCGATCCCAGAGTATCTCGGGTTGCTCTTGCTGCCCGACCTACGGCAGCGGCAGCGGTCAAATCCACCGTCTGCGTCACTACGTCGCCCGCTTTCGAAAGGCTTATGGTCGCCTCCTCCAGTGCTCGGTGATCGAGGTCCCAAAGGCTGCACTTCGCGCCGGAAGCCAAGAAGCGTTCCACAATTGCGTAGCCGATCCCCCTGGCGCCCCCGGTAACGACCGCCGTTTTCCCCTTCAAATCGATCTGGTTCATGGTACTAAATCCCCTGTTTTCCCAGGGACCGAAAGTCTACTTGCTGGAATGGGAAAACTAGTTGGAGTTGTTGGTAGTGTGCTCGAGATCCTCGAGGTCGTCTGGTTCGCCATTCGCCTCAAAATTGCCATAGTCTACGAGGTTTTCGTAGGAATCCTCATAGTCATCGTCCACGTCCTCGAGTTCCTCCCCCGCGTCCACTTCGTCGAATTTATCTTGTACTGATAGTCGAGACTCTTTGGTCATACGGCCTCCAAAGCCGATTATCCTATGAGGAGACGAAATAGCGCAACCGATGGGGACTTCCACGAAGCTGAGTGAGGACTGATGTTAAGATGGCCGATTCGACGAGATCTGGATCATATTTCGGCTCCGTCGGCACGAGGCACGGGAATAGAGGATCGAACTGTGACCAGAGTATGGGCCCTAATTGAAGTGGCGATCGTGGCTGTCGCGGGCTCACTGCTCGCCAGGACCGTGCTTCAGATCCTCGCTTTCCCCCCGGATCAAATTTGGGAGCATACGCCGACGCTATTTCTGTTCATGGTAGTTGAGGCGACGATTACGCTGATGCTGGTGCTCTTCTTCCTGAGGATGAGTGGGGAGAGTTTGTGGTCTCTGGGTTGGAGAGGTCAGGGTATTGCCAAAGAAGCCGTGGTTGGCGTGGTGAGTGTTCCTGTACTTTTTGGGTCGACCTTTCTGGTCGGTACTCTCTTTCACGTCTTTCTTCCCGAGCAGATTTCGAAGACCAACCCCTTGCTGGATCTGGTCCAAACCAAGACAGACCTGGCGTTGTTCCTGATCAGCAGCCTCTATGTGGGCGGAATCAAGGAGGAGATCCAGCGGGCATTCGTCCTCAGGCGCTTCAATCGATTTCTGGGTGGTTTGCCGACAGGGCTGATCCTGTGGAGTATCTTCTTCGGAGCAGGCCATGCCGTACAGGGAATCGACAACGCGGTGGGTGCGGGAGTTCTTGGTTTGCTCTTCGGTCTGTTGTACCTGATGCGCGGTAGCGTTGTTGGACCGATCTGGGCGCACGCATTGTACGACATGATCACGCTAGGAGTCTTCTGGTTTCTGATGCGTTAGGCTCGCATAATTCATAAGTTTTCTGGAATTGTGCGGGATAGTTAGTTCTCGTCCGTCCGATTGTAAATGGCTGGAAATAAAAGAGAAAGGGAAGATTGTGAAGCTCCTTTTTTGTCAGGTCCGGTTGCTAGAATAAGTCGACCAAACAACTCTAACAAAAGGACTTACGACAAAACCGGAGCTCCAGCCATGAGAAAGAGCCGCG
>CAUZIZ010000067.1:0-27071 GCA_963579905.1 Acidobacteria bacterium UBA6911
AGGGAGCGGTTGTCCCGCCTCGAGCAAGTCCTGTCGTTACAGAGCGCCGCGTCAACTCATCGACTGGGGAGCCCCTAGAGGTAGAGTTCATCTCCCGCTTCAGCTTGAACCGCTGTTTGAGGTCCATCTCCGGACGCCGCTTCCTGATCCGCTGACCGAGAGTCCTGGCGGGAAAGCGGGACACCCGGAAGGTGATCTTCAGAGCTTCACGTTGTTTGTAGTTTGCGACTGCGTGGGTGAGCGTGCAGTTCCAATCTACAACTTCTATTCCGTAGGCCCCAGGTCTACCAAGAGTTAGAAAAGACTTTGGGGAACCTGGGATAGGGGTCTGGAAGTAGTGAGTTAAGTTCGGATTGGCTTGGGATTCACCTTGGGTAATGCTGGGATAGAGTCAGGACGCCTAGCTTCTCCAGGATTGGTCCTAGCTCTGACGGCAGTCGTATTCACGGATTCTCAGGTATCCAAACAAAGGACTTCTTGATTGCCGGCTTATTGAATTTGCACTTGTTGCAGTCGAACTTGCTCCCTGGTGCACTCTCCATAGCCCAACCTTCGATCCGTGTAGCGCTCAATGAGGTGACTGCAAAGGGGCTTTCGGTGGAGCATCTATTTTTTTTCGCCCCGTACCACTTACTGAACCACCTACAGCGAAATACTTCTCTGTGCACACCTTCGTAAACATCGCCACTTTTCTGAAGCTCAGCGGACGACAAGTCATAGTACTGTCGCTGGTCTTCGGGCATGATCGTTTCAACGTAGAGATAATTTTCCTCCATTCGGATAACCTTCGTAGTACCCGAAGAGAGGGACTTCCAACGGCTGGGAAAGGTCTCCGTTTCCCCCGTTTCATCTGCTTTAAAGACATCTTCAACCGCTCCCAACTCCTGTCGCAGATCAGCCAGTGAGTAAGAACTGGTAAGGCTAAGAAGTCCCCTGGCGTAGTTGATCGGAACAACAAAGTTCAGGTTTTCACTCTCGCTCAGTTTGAAGGTCAAGACACCAATAACCTTGCCCTCAGCATCCACCATTGGGCCACCGCTATTGCCAGGGTTAGCGGCTGCGGCTGTCTGAAACACTTTCGATCCATCGTCAAGTGTCCGTATCCCGCTGACTATTCCACTGGAGAGTGAACCTTCCAGCCCCCTCGGGTTTCCAACCAGGACTACTCCTGTACCCACTTTCACCTCATTGGAATTCCCAAGCTTTACCCAGGGAAGATCGAAGGCAGGGATCTGGATCACTGCCAGATCCCTGCACCTCCACTCGAGGAGTTCGGATTGGGGGGTTCTCAACTAACCAACAGTATTTGTGGTCCCTATTGGATCCTGAAGGTGGTTCAATCGGGCAGGCGGCCAGTGATCAGGAAGATCGGGGCGATAGGACCGGCGGGAACGGCACTACGCGTAGGCAACATCCGAGCGTTCTCGGCGACACCGTGAGTCCCATACACCCCAATAGAACCAGTACACCTTCGTCGCCCATCAGCGTCCGTGGACCAGAAGTTTCTTGCCCACCTTGAAGAGGACTTCAATCTTGTCTCCCGGCTGGACCTGATGAACGATCCCAATCCCTAGACTCTGGTGCTCGATAACCTCGTCAGCCGCAAATCGCTCGCTCATCGAGTAAGGTCTGGCCTCCGGGGCGTCCGCAGTCAGTCTCTCCCAGGCATTCTTGCCGCTGAAGCGGCGTGACCCGGAAGCCTTCGGTTTGGCTGGCTTGCGCGGGGCTGGTGCCAGACGATAATTGTGCTTACCATGACAGCAGCTGCACTCAACTCGTTTGGGCAAGCTCTCCACCATTGCAATAATGGTGTGCTCCCCTTCCACCTTGCATTTCGTACACCAGGCCTCACACGAACTTCCCACCCTGTAGGGTCGCTGCATTCTTATTCCTCCGTCTTGGCCCACCTATCAAAGAAGCCCCACATAGGCCTCGGCAAGTCCCTAGCGTACTAGAATCGAGGGGCCGTTGTCTCTATGCACCTCGAATACCTTCACGGTTACTGGCGGTCATCCAGGCGGAGAAGCCACCTGGCGGCGTTTCGAATGAGTCGCTGCATCATGGGGTGGCCGAGTGCGTCAGGGGTGTGCCCGGGTGCCAGATAGCAGAAGCGTCCCTTTCCCATTTCACGCCACCAACCCGCCGCAGCAGCCAGGTTATCGCGCGCAATCGATCGCAGCAAGAGGTGCTCGTGATCCAGGAAATATTTCACCGTGTGTTGCTCGTCGAAGATCTCGAAATCCTCCACCCCCGCCGTCACAGGGTGACTCTTGTCTTCAACTCGAACTGTAAAGACGTTGGGCTTGGGGTGGCCTCCGTAGTCTCCTCCGAAGAGTTTGTAGTAGAGCCCATTCGGGGGATACAGTCCTTGGGAGTTGTGAAGAGCGAGGAAACCACCCCCGTTGTGGACAAAGTCCCAAATGGCCTGCTGCTGCTCGTCAGTCATCCACTTCATATGCGGCTTGTCATAGCCGTCGGGCCAGTTCATACCGTCGCGCAGAATGATAAGCAGACCGTGTTTCTGAAGCGATTCGCTGTTTAAGGCCTCGACGTTTTCGATAAAGGTTACCGGGAGGTTTTCCCGAACCATGGCCTTGATCAAGTTGTCTCGGATGTAGACAGGACTATGGTAGCGATCGCCGATCAAGGCCAATACGCGCGGCCGACTAGCTGTCTCGTAAACCTCGGACGTGTTCTGCGCTCGAAGCGTCAGAGTCAGGAAAAAAAGGGGAATCGCCCACAATGCTTTCATACCTTTACTACCTTCACTCCAAACATCAGACCACACAGCAGACAACAGAGCACCACCTGAGTTCCTGGAATCTCCTGCCTCTCAAGGTCGTACGGTGGCACTCGGTGAATGACTTGCATAGCCGCGATTCTACCCCTATTCGTGGGTCGTGGTGTTCGTTTCCGACGCTACGCCCGTGAATTGTCGGGTTCCTACTCGGAAGCACGAGGGCGAGACGAAGCCAGGCTATCCCACTGCACTCGGGCTTTTTTCCAGGGGAAATCTTGCTGTTGTCCAGCTCTCTCCTCGAAACCTGGCCTCATGTTGCTCACGGGTCAAGTCGTTCGCGGTTCTTCCGGACTTGGCTTCGCAGTACTGGTAGTTCACCCATTTGAGGCAGCGTACGTGTTCGGCTTCACCTTGACCTGGTTCGAGCACTCAGGAGTCTGTGCATCCTGAAGGGATTCCGTATTTCAGCCCAGGGTTTCCGAACCCTGGGTCATCCTGGTCCCCCCTCAGATCCAATCCTGAAAGGGTTAAGTAATCGGAAGTTACATCGTTTCGAAATGTTTTCCAGGTGCCCTAGATGAAGCAGTGTACGGAACCCTTTCAGGGTAGATTCCTGGGAGAGAGGACCGACAACCTAGGGTTCAGAAACCCTGGGCTGAAATACACAATCCCTTCAGGATTGACCTCGATCTCCAGGACGCTGGAAAACCTACAGAGAAGCCTTTCTGACTCAGCGCTGTTCTATTGACCAGCAGGGCTCTGTCCGGACTCTAAAACAGACTTCTGCGACACCCTCAATTAGGATAGCGGCTCAACTTCAAATGCCCGAACATCGACCCGTTGAAGACCAGGGAACTCCAACCCACACATCCCCATTCCTATAGACTCCTCATAACGCCATAGGAGATTTGTTGATATGAGGAATACGCGCTTGATACGTCTGCAGCTGGGCATTTTTCTAGTTGTCTTTCTGACGGCCTGGGCCCCGGCAGCTCGGGTCCTGGACGTGGGTTCTCGCAAGCAGCTCTTTCTGGACGATTGGGTGGTCGAGAAGCTGGAGGGAGCTCGTCGCGTCTGGAACCAGCCAGTCAAGTACGAAGGCAATCCCATCATGCGAGGGGAGCAGCCCTGGGAGTAATTGGGTGGTCTATCCCGACGGAGGACCTGTCGTTCTCTTCGACGCGGAAGAGGGGTCTTCAAGATGTGGTATCAGACCTTCCACGCCGATGAGCGAAACAGCGAGTACCGCCAGCGCTACATCATGTGCTATGCCACCTCGCGGGACGGACTCCATTGGGAGAAACCTAGCCTGGGAGTCATCGAATGGAAGGGCTCCCGGGACAATAACATCGTCGCGATCGGAAACCGGGGCCTGATCGACACCAATGTCATCAAGGATACTCGGGATCCGGATCCTGGCCGCCGCTACAAAACGCTGTACTACGATACCGACGCTCAGGGGGGACCCTTGGGCATCTCGGTGGGCTTCTCAGCCGATGGAATCCATTGGAACCTACATCCCAAGAATCCCGTCCTGGTGGGAACGGGAGACACCCATACCCTTCTGGGATGGGACGAATCGGTGGGACGATACGTTGCCTATCTCCGCCCCAAGGCCAAGGGTAAGCAGAAGCTGGGCGAGGGCGGTGACCGGACCCGAGTGATTGGCCGCTCGGTAAGCGACGATTTTCTCAACTGGAAGCTGCCCGAGATCATCATTACTCTCGACGAGCTCGACGACCCCGACACTCAGTTCTATGGCATGCCCACTTTCCAGTATGAGGATCACTACGTGGGAATTCTCTGGGTCTTCCACACGCTCTCGCTTCTGTTGGACAACCACTTGGCTTTCAGCCGCAATGGCATGGCGTGGCAAAGACCCCAGCGCCGAAACGTCTTCCTACCCTTGGGTGCCGCCGGCACCTGGGAAGATGGCATGAGCTACGCCACCACACCCGTTATCTGCGGTGACCAGATCTACATCTACTACGGTGGCTTCAACGTGATCCACAATCTGGATACCCAGACTACGCTGAGTTCAGTAGCCAGAGGACGGCGCCGAGAAGGTGCAATCGGCCTCGCCCGTCTCAGGCTAGACGGGTGCGCCTCTCTAGACGCCGCCTTTCGGACAGCGACGGTGACAACCCGGGTCCTTCGATTCACCGGATCCCACCTGCTCCTGAACATCCAGTCCTCCATGAAGGGGAGAGGCGCCCCGTGGATGAACTGAGCCGCTTCGAGGTCGAGATCACCACCCCAGAGGGTACTTCCCCTTGCCCGGCTACCGATTCCAGGAGTCGGATGATCTGGCTCAGGGCGGCATTCGAACACCCGCCAGGTGGAAGGGCATCGAGGATATCAGCTCCCTATCTGGTCAACCCGTCCGGCTTCGCTTTCGCTACCGAAACGCCAAGTTCTATTCCTTCCAGTTCCAACCTACCGGGCTCGGGATCACCGCGTCCGACGAGGAGAAATGAAAAATGTCTGAACGACTGATACTTTGGGGACCACCGGTTGTGGAGAGCTCACCTTTGGATCCCGATTACGTCGAACACCTGCCTGGGTGGGTGGAGAAATGCGCCGACGTGGGGGTCACCAAGATCATCGATGGTAGCGCGCGGGTCCTGCCCTGGGGCGACCTGACGCGTGCCCTGACGGAGGCCGCGCATCAGGTGGGAATCAAGTTCGACCCCTATGTCGACTACAACTCCTTTCCCAGGTACGGAAGTTCACGGGTAACCCGTGCCTGGTCTCTGGACTTCCTCAGGCGCGACGTGACCGCACCCGGGTCCCGCGAGACCATGGACCAACACCGGCCTATCTACGATCCCCCAAAGGTGTCCACGACCATAGCCGACTTTGCAACTCAGCATCCCCAGTACCGACGCCTCACACGTAGCCGCCCCTACAACCTGCAGCCGGGCGAGGATCTCTACTTGAGCCTCGCTTTTCCTGAGGTGAGGGCACACCAGGTTCGAATGTTCGTGGATGTCCTGAAGGCAACCAACGGTGACGGAATCCAGGTGGAGTGCGTCCTGGGCAATGAGGATGAAGATGGCGTTGTGACCTATGGGTACGAAGATCGCACCGTATCAGAATTCCGAGCGAAGTACGGTAAAGATCCCTTCGATTCGAGGCTCCTCGGTACTCCGATCGCTCATCCTATTCTCCGGTTCCGAATCCCCTGGTCAGAGCGACGGCATCGAAGACGCCGAGCCCCCGGATCGCTCGATAGGCACACTTACAGGTCGTACTGCTGCGAGATGCCATGATAGACGATCTCCGACACTCTGCGGATGATGTTGCCACGAGAGCGAATCCACGAAGTATAGCTTCGCGCACGCTGACGCTTTTCAATGACACCAACCAGCGTGTAGGGATAGCGCTTTCCACCTTTACCCTTGACGATCAGAATCCCCATATCGCCACATAACCGGGCCGTGCTTCCCGTCTTGTTATAGACCTTTGTTCCCTTGGGTATTGCTCGATTGCCGCTATAAAGACGATCGGGGCCGGGCAGGGCCATCAGACGCTTGATCTCGCCTGCCCTGGGAAGGTTCTCCTTCCAGAGAGCGTAGAGGAAGCGACTGTAGTCATGCACCGAGGCTTTGTTTCGGTAGGTGCGGCCACCTGGGGGGATGTACTCGACAATGAGGGTATCCTGAAAGATTCGCGGGTAGTGTCGCTTCAGGAGGCGCTGCACGGCAGCAGGACCACCCACTCGCCGGATGATCCAATTGGTGGAGGAGTTGTTGGAGTTTTGGATCATACGCTGCAGGTGTCGCCTACTCTTGTTACCGTGTTTCAAGCGACCGGTGCGGACCTCGTGGAAAAAGGCTAGAGCAAAAAAGGGCTTCACCAGGCTGGCCGCCTGGAACTGGATATCCTCGTTGATATCAACCAACTTTCGGCCACTCGTGAAGTCGTAGACGGACCATGCAGTGCGCTCGTCGGCGGCGATCTTTCCAGTACGCCGCAGTCGCTTGAGGTACTGCTCCACTGCAACCTCGAGATCCTGGCTTCTCTGCTTCCTCTTGGATCTAGTCCCGAGCGAACCGGAGCGGGCTGAAACCCGCGCCCCCTGCTTTTCGGGGACGAAGTTCCATTCCTTGGTGAGAATACGGGCAGCGGGCTCGAGCCCGTGAGACCTCAGGAGACCGGAATGCTTCCGAACCAGCCAGTTGGCGGTGGCACTGTCCCCTTTCCTGTAATAGATGAGGCCGAAAAGGGAAGTTCCCTGCACGACCTTGAGCCTCTTTGCCACGGCCGGACCCAGGACTCGCCCAACCTGGTGGCGGTAGGAGAGAACACTCTCCAACCTGCTGTGCCACAGATACGAAACGTCGAAAAGGGCGCTGCCTGCCCATCCAGACGTACTGCCAAGCAGCAAGGTCCAAACCGAAAGGAGCACGAGGTAACCCGCACGCATCGAGACCATACCCTCCAGTCAATCAGCAACGAAGGAACACCCAGAAAGTCTAGCATGCAATCCACATCCTGCGTTTAAGGCGAAATTCTAGCGTCGCTTTGGCCTCCAGGCCAAGTGTCCTTCTTCTTCGGAGCCTTTGGCTCGACGCATCGCGGCCTGGAGACCACCACTACGACTGTGAGCCTTAGCCACCATTTATAGGCGAAATCGGACGTGGGTTGGGGGCTGTGGAGTGAGCTGCGTGCTCGCAGCTGCTGGAAAAGAGGGGCTCTGTTTGAGCCGGATTCGTAGCGCCCTGGAGCGCTGCAAAGAGAGGGTCAAGAAGTTGAGCTAGGAGCCTGCGCGGTAGAAACTGATCTACTGCGAAAACGGTAGAATCGGCCCATATTTCCCCAATTGTTAGACGAATAGGACAACTATGCCCCTCAAAATCAAGAAAATCTGGCCTCGATTCCCCGCTTTCTTGCTACGATCATTTCTACCGCGCAGACTCCTAGGCTGAGGCTTGCGCCTCGACCTATCTCCTAATCCGAAAGTAGGGGCTGTGAACTACTGGAAGAGCGACAACACGCTCTGAGGTACGGCGTTGGCCTGGGCCATTGCGGCTACGCCAACCTGAGACAGAATCTGGAACTTCGTTAGATTCGCGATCTCCGAAGCGAAGTCCGCATCTCGAATCTGTGATTCGGCAGCGGTTAGGTTCTGAACCTGCGACTGCATCACCGACACGGCGTTCTCGAGTCAGTTCATGGAAGCACCCAGCGATCCTCGCCGGCTGGCAACGGTGTCGATTGCCGCCTCCAGCTCATTGAGCATATCGGTGGCCGTATTGGTGCCATCGATGACGACTGAAATGCCGGATCCGGTACCGGAAATACCGCTCGTAATAGACAGACCAGCTACGCTCAGAACGCTGGTCGTCACGCCGATCTGGGCATTGGAGGCCGTCAGGTTCTGCGTGTCTCCTACGAAGATGTTTACAGTCGAAGCAGCGAAGACAGCGGTGCCATTGAAGGACGTGGCCGAACCGATCCTGTCAATTTCCTGATAGGTCTGGCCCAGCTCGGTTTCAATGACGACCTCTCCACTGCTGTTGGTGTCCGATTCCGCTTCAGACAGAAGCGCAGCGGCTCGACCCAGAAGATTCTGGATCTGCCCCAAGGCACTGTCTGCCACCTGGGCAAACCCGACGCGTCATTAGCATTCCTGATGGACTGTTCCAATGTTCGAATCTGACCATTCAGGCCGTCCGCCAACGCCAGGCCGACGGGGTCCTCGCCTCCCCAGAACAACCGCTGACCAGTAGAGAGTCGGAACAACGTCCGCTGTAAACTCTGCTGATTCTGGGTGGAGTGGTGCTGCGCCACTAAGCTGGGGAGATTGGTGATTACGCTAAAAGTGCTACTCATTGACTATTTCCTCCTTGAAATTGTCTTTGGGGGCATCTTTGCCCCGCTGGTTCTTGGGTACCAGCTCACCCGTATCAACCTTTCTGATCGGTCGTTGGGCGTGGATCCTTTAGTTCCAATTCACATCATCCGTGGATTCTTAGCCCAGGGCCGGCTAGATCCGCGATGCTTCCGGTATCATCACCTGGCGTATCAGCGTCTCTACCTCGGTGTCAGTCACCCCTCGCTTTCGCTCGTCCGCCAGATCGATAAAGCGCTGGTAGAGATCTTCCAATTGAGATGGGTCGAGAGCGTACCCAAGATCGCTGCAACGCCGCGACAGAGCGTGTCGTCCACTGTGCTTTCCCAGAATGACCTTGCTTTCCGGAACGCCGACACTCAGCGGCTCTATGATTTCGTAGGTGGTACGCTCCTTGAGGAACCCATCCTGGTGGATTCCGGCTTCGTGAGCGAAGGCATTGGCTCCGACTATGGCTTTGTTGGGCTGCGGACCGAAGCTGATCAACCCCGCCAGCAGCTGGCTGCAGGAGTAGAGCTGCTGTGAGACGATTTGGGTCTCGAAGGGAAAGGAATCCTGTCGAACCGCCATCGCCATCACCACTTCCTCCAGAGCACAGTTGCCGGCCCGCTCCCTGATCCCGTTTATCGTGCATTCGATCTGACGGGCTCCCTCCTCGACACCGGCCAGCGTGTTGGCGGAGGCCAATCCGAGATCGTCATGACAGTGGGTGCTGATGACGATCTTCTCGCCGAGAGCGCCAACCAAACGACGAATCAGGGCTGCGTACTCGCTGGGAAAGGAATACCCCACCGTGTCCGGAATGTTGATGGTGGTGGCGCCTGCTCCAACTGCCGCCTTACAGATCTCCTCCAGATAGACGGGATCGGTTCGAGTAGCGTCCTCGGCCGACCACTCCACGTCATCTACCAAGCTGCGAGCGAGCTCTACGGCGCCCACCGTCTCCTCCAACACCTACTGTCGCGACTTTCGGAGCTTGTACTGAAGATGGACGTCGCTAGTGGCAATGAAGGTGTGTATCCGCGGCATCCGAGCCGACTCCAGTGCCCGCGCGACCAGCTCGATGTCCGACTGACAGCAGCGCGCAAGCGCCGCGATCCGTACCGAGGGTATGGCGCCGCGACTCTCCGCACCGCCTCGAAATCGCCAGACGATGCGATCGGAAACCCAACCTCCATGACGTCCACATTGAGTTCGCTCAACTTGTGGGCCATCAACAGCTTCTCGTCGACCGTCATGCTGCAGCCAGACGACTGCTCTCCATCCCGCAGAGTGGTGTCGGAAATAGTGACTCGGTCCTTCATCGGTCTGTCCTCCTGAGATCTGTTGTTCTTACCCCGAAGGGCGACGAAGCAAACAGTATGAGAAGGACACTTTAATTAGTACAATTAATAATACGTCTATTTACTATTTGTGATATCTATACCTAATGGACCTGCACACCTTGAATGTCTTCCTCACCGTGGCCAGAGAGAGGAGCTTCTCGATCGCCGCGGAGAGGCTGTTTCGCACTCAGCCAGCTGTTTCCTTGGCCGTCCAGAGGCTGGAGTCTGCCGTCGACGAAAAACTATTGGATCGCTCCGGGCGTCATCTTGTATTGACCGATGCGGGAGAGCTGGTGCTGGAATACGCGCTTCGATTCGAGAACCTGTCGCGCGAGCTGGAACAGGCCCTGGCGGAGCTGCGAGACAAGGCCGCGGGCAAACTGGCGATCGGAGCCAACGAGTCCACCACCCTCTACCTGTTGAAGCACATTCATCAATTCCGAGGTCTCTATCCAAAGGTCAAGGTCGAGATCCGCCGTTCCCTGTCGAGTACTCTTCCAGCTGCCATTCTCCGGGGAGACCTGGAGCTAGGGGCAATCAGTTACGAGCCCAATGACGAAAGACTTGCTTCCAACATCATCTACGTGGATCGCCTCTGCTTCGTAGTCTCTCCAAGACACCGACTTGCCGAGCAGGAAAACGCGTCGATCCGCGAGCTGGGAGAAGAAACTTTCATTGCACACAATGTGGCCTCGCCCTATCGCCAACTTGTGCTAGAGGCCTTCCAGAAAAATCGGGTACCCCTGAACATGGACTTGGAGATGCCTTCGGTAGAAAGTATTCGGCGGATGGTGGAAGCATATGAAGGTGTAGCCTTCCTGCCCAAGATGTGTGTCGAGGAAGACCTGCGGCAAGGCAGGCTGCACGAAGTCAAAGTCGAGGAGCTTCAGATCGACCGGAATATTCGCCTGATCTACCCTCGGCAACGAAGGCTGAGTTACGCCACTCGGGCTTTTCTGGATCTCCTGACCGAGACCAACCTCTCGCTCTGACTCCTGCCCTAGAAATCGTGCGCCTCGACCACAGCGTTGCGCTCGCCACTATAGTCCCGGCCGCTCCCTCCTTGACCGGAGCACTCTCAGGACATAGAATCCCGCCCAGTCCACACAAACAGGAGAGCGTTATGCTACTTCCCAAGCGTGCATCCCTTCCGGTGCTGCTCACCCTGACGATTTCCCTTGTGTTGAGCCTTGCGGCAAAGCCCAAGAAAATCCCCTTGACCCAGATTCCACTGCTGGGCAACTACGTGATGAACAAGGAGGTGGCTCCCTATCTGGGGGACGCCGCCGAGTTTGCCATTCGGCTTCTCCAATGGTCCGATACCGATCGTCTCTCGGTCTTGAAGGTGCAGAAAATGATCAAGGGAGAAACCTATGCCCAGGAGTGGGGAGCGAATCTCGACTATCATCCCCTACCCTTGGACGGCGTGATCAAATTGATGGGAGACACTTACTGGGCATTGGAGAGCCCACGTCTGGTCAAAGTAGAAATCTCGGACCAGATCCATCTCCTCCAGGCTCCCGAACGACTCGACCTGCTGCATTCGAAGGACACCCCCGTTCCCTTCGTCGTCCGCAACACCCGAGACCAGGAGGTCCAAGTGACCGTGCGGAGCTCGGGATCAGCCCTGAACATCGAAACCGAGACTCGCCATCTCATGCCGGGCCAAACACTGGGTTGGTTCGTCCCGCTCTCTTTGAAGGAATTCACGGAGGGCCAGATTGCCCTCAGCATCGAAGCGGGCTCCCTTTCCAAGGAGATTCCTCTTGCCACCCGCCCCTGGCAGTCCGGCACCCTCAGAGTCAGGATCCTGGACGAACACGAGCTCCCGACCCAGGCACGTGTCTATCTGATGGGAGCTGACGGCAGATCCTATACACCTGACGGGGTCCAACCTCGGATCACGAACGGGGACTACCGTCAGCCCTATGGTGGGGAGTACTACTTCTATGCCGACGGCTCTTTCCAGGTGGGAGTCCCTGCCGGAGCGACCACGTTGGAGGTCGTAAAGGGTCTCGAGTACCGACCGACTGCCAAGCAAATTGACCTGCCTGCGAACGGCGAGAAAGAGATCGAGATTCGGTTGGAGCGCACCTGGGACATGGCGGCTCGTGGCTGGTGGTCTGGAGACACACATCTGCACGCCAACCTCTTCCACGACCCGATCACAGGCAGCGACAGCAGGATCAAACCGAAAGACGTTCTCTTTGTGGTCAAGGCAGAGGATCTGAACGTCGGCAACATTCTCGCCTGCAACAGTGAGGATGGCTATGTGTACGGGCGCAACGAGTTTGAGGGCAGGCCTAACGCCTTATCCGAGAAGAGATACATCCTTTATTGGAACGAGGAGATGCGGAATCTGCGCCTCTACGGGCACATGGCCTTCCTGAAGCTGAAGAGCTTCGTGGAGCCAGCTTTCGTCGGCTGGCCAGGGACCACCCACCCCCAGGACCATCCTCCCAACTATGATCAGGCGGTCAAGGCCAAAAAGCAGGGTGCGGCGGTGATCTACGTTCATCCTTCTCTCCCCAGCGAGTACCCAGTGGACATCGCACTGGGAGTGGCCGACACCATCGACGTGATGTGCCAGGGAGACGAGGAAAAGAACACATCGGACTGGTATCAGCTCCTGAACTGCGGCTTTCGCTGTCCCATCTCGGCCGGAACCGATAGCTATCTGGATCTCCCCTATCACCTCATTCCGGGCGCCGGAAGAGTCTACGTCGAGGTCGGTCCTCAGCTGACCTACTCGGGATGGATTGAGGGCTACAAACAGGGGAAGAGCTTCGCCACCAACGCCCCTATGGTGACCTTCAGCGTCAACGGCGAGGGCCCGGGGGGAGAGCTGAAATGGGAGCAAGGGGTCCTCAAGGTCAAGGTTGAGGCCGAGGCGACGTCTCACGTCCCCATGGACAGCATCGAGCTGGTGGTCAACGGACTGGCGGTAGCCACTCAGAAAGCGAAGAAGGATAAGAAGGAAGTCCTTCTCAGCAAGAGCTTCGAGATCAGCGACAGCTGTTGGATGGCGGTTCGGGTCCGGGGAGCGGCTCACCGGCTCCTGCCCAACGACACGGCACTCTATGCCCACACCAGTCCAGTCTACTTCACTTTCAAGGACCGGCCGATCCGCAGCCGGGGCGCGGCTCAGTACTTCGTCAATCAGATCGAGAAGCTCATCGAACGGGTTCATAAGAAAGGCCAGTTCAGCCAGGAGTCGGAAAAGAAGAAGGTTGTGGATCTCTTCCGTAAGGGCCAAAACATCTACCGTGAAATGGTGGAAGGGCCCGAGACCGAGAACCTGCCGGTGCGTTTCGGCTATTACAGTCGTTAGTCTTGGACCGACTGCGATCATCCCCAGCGAAAGGTTCAGCCCATGAGGCGTAGGAATTTCCTAATGCTGCTAGGTAGCGGCACCGCGGCAGCAGCTCATGCACCTGGCGTAGCAGCCAAACCTGGGAGCGGCATCCGGGTTCAAAGCGTACGCGTCCCCCTGGAGATCGGCTCCGAGAAGCAGCTCTTCCTGGATGACCACGTGATCGAGTCAATGGAGCCCAGGGTATTTCGGCTGCTGAATCAGCCTATCAAGTATCGGGAAAACCCGGTCATTTCTCTGGGCACAGACTGGGAGCAGAAAGGGGGCCTTTCCCATGGCGGGGACGCGGGGACCATTTTCTACGATGAGGACCAGAAGCTTTATCGCTTCTACGACTGGATGATTGAGTGGCCTCCCCAAAAGGGGTCCTACAAGAAGTTTCTCTTCTATGGCGAGTCTGAGGATGGTCTCCACTGGAGAAAACCGGCTCAGGGTCAGGTCCGCTATCTCGGTTTCGACACCAACTTCATTCAGCTTTCCTTTCTGGGAGATGCCAATCCGGGCAACGTTGCCGTGCTGCGGGATCCGGTGGCGAAGAGTCAGGAAGAACGCTACAAGATCGTTTTTCAGGAGAAGCGCGGTGAAAAGTGGGGTATGTATCCAGGCCACTCAGCTGACGGACTCCACTGGAAATCCTACTCCCTGGACCGACCCATCGCCCCCTTCTACAGCGATACCAACAACAACCTCATCTGGAATGCCGGGAACCAGGAGTACATGCTCTACCTGAGAACCTACCCCAGATTGGATCGCTGGATGAAGCCTGAGCGCCTCTTCCCCGAGAACTACAGGGTCCGTACCCCGGCCTGGGCCTCAAGCAAGGACTTTCTTCGATGGGACGGTCCCAGTGATAAAAAAGATCCCGAGGAGCGTTATATCTGTTTTCACGCCGATGCCCAGGACCGGCCCGGCGACCGCGACTTCTACACCCTCGAGGTCCTTCCCTACGCCGGAGGCTTCGTCGGCTTTACCTCCACCTATCACAACCTGTTCGGACAGATTCCCGCCGGAACCGATTCTGGAAAAGCCCGCACTCCCTGGATCGATCGTATGGATGTCCAGCTGCTATGGAGCCGGGATGCCCGACGCTTCGACCGAGTAGGGGACCGGCGGGTGTTTCTGCCCAACGGTCCCGAAGGAAGCTGGGACGAGCACCTGTGCTATACGGTCCAGGCTCCCATCGTGCGAGAGGATCTGGGTGAGATCTGGATTTATTACGAGGGCTTCAGCGGCCACCATTGGTTCAACCAGCGGGGGGAACAGCAGAGAGGGCAGGTGGGCCTGGCCATACTCCGCTTGGACGGCTTTGTCAGCGTAACCGGAAGCGGATCCCTGACCACCAGGCCGCTCCTGCTTCAGGGAGACCGGCTCCTGCTCAATGCCAATGGGGTCGATCGTTACGCCGGCTACGGCTACGGAACCATCAAGGTGGAGGTCCAGGACGGGGAGACGGGCCGGCCCCTACCCGGCTTTGGCAGCGAAGAATGCGACGTCTTCGGCGGAGATAGCATCAGCCACACGGTAAGCTGGCGAGGAGACGCCAACCTCGGTTCTCTGACGGGCAAGCAAATCAAGCTGAAATTCGAGGTCCAGAAAGCCAAGCTCTTTTCCTTCCAGTTCCAGCGGAGCCGCGAACAGACTTGAAACGCTAGCGACATGAAACCTGGCAGCTAAGCTGAAACTTCAAGAATTCGTCGCACGTCTGAACGTCGCACGTCTCTAGTCCCCGAACAGCGCGTCGAACGGGACCTGTTGGCCGGCAGCATCAACCTACTTCACCAAGACTAGACTCCCCGGACTCTTGTCACGACCTGAGGGTGAACTACCAGTATGACAAAGCCAAGTCCGTCAGAGCCGCGAACGACTTGAGCCGTTAGCAAGATGAGCCCAGGTTCCGAGGAGAGAGCCGGACAACTCTTCCCCACGCAGTGACGCACAATCTCCCAGTAGTCGGAAGTTCCATTCTCGAATGGGGCAGCACCGATGGGGGCCACTAAGCTGAAACTTCATTGGATAGGAAATCATGCAGGAGCAGCCGTTTGACAGAGCCGTGACTGCGAAGGAGCGGTGCCGCCATACCGATGCCGGCAAACAACGGACCCGGCCGACAGTGGCCCGAGGACCCTCTTCTGAAAGACTCGCCACATGCCCCGATCGGTAATCGGGGCCCGCTCCCTCACGGTCACGGCTCTGTATGCACGCCAACGCAACAGCGAGCCGGGATCCGAACCCTTCCAATCTCCAAGGGCTGAGGCCTCATATGCCTGTGCCAGTGAAACGTGGCTTGGGTCTTCAGGCCGAAGTATTCTTCTTTCGAGCCTTTGGCCCGACGCACGGCGGCCTGAAAACCGCGCTACGACCCAGCCGCGCGGCGATTTAAAAACCACTGCGCCAGGGGCCAGAGGACCACGGGGAGAGCCGCGCTGAGCGACACGGCCAATACGGGGTCGTCAATCCCTCTTTCGCCCACAGCCGCAAAGGTGAAAGCCAGCGGCAGGGTCCCACACACGAGAGCCAGGAAGAAGTGCCACGGAGGCATGCGGCTCAAACCCGCCATGCAAGCAACCACCTCGGGAAGCAGGGGCAGCCAGCGGGAGAGCGCCACCATCCATCCTCCAACCGAAGCGAAAAGCCGCTCACCCTTTAGCAGGTCCTTTTCCCCGGCAATGCGAACAGCAGCACCTCGTCCCAGAGAGCGGCAGATCCCATAGCCAATACAGCCAGAAAGAATCGATCCGAAAGACCCGATCAGCCCACCCAGGAAGGCTCCGTAGACAAGACCCAGGGCTGACATCACCGCGGTGGATGGGACCGGAAGAACCAGATCAGCTGCCAACAGGAGAACACCCACCATCCAGGCCCAGCTGCCATAGTCCTCTATCCAGGCTTGTGCCGCTCTGTCCCCCGCGAAGCTCTCCTGAAATGTGTCTCCAAAAAACAGAAAAGGAATCGCAAACAGGATCGCCAAAGCGATGAAGATAGAAATCAGTTGCATCGTGGAACTCTCAATCGGGTGAAACTCGAACCGGGACAGGATATCTCATTCGCTCGAAATTGCAGCGAAGCCCCCAGGGCAGTATCCTAGCAATCCGGTGAAATCAGGGGAAAAGAGGGGATTTCTGGTACGGGCGTCTCACCTTCTGGTGCTTTGTGGCTTTGCTGTCGCCCAGCCGCTGTTCGATCTCCTATCACGTTATCCCGAGTTCTTCGTCGCCCGGCAATCCGAGCCAATCGACCTTATTCTGCTAGCACTGACTCTGAGCCTGGGAGTTCCGGGATTACTGGTCTCCGTCGTAGGCTTGGGAAGACTCCTCAGTCCAAAAACAGGGTGGTTGGCACATCTAGGCGTACTCACGATCTTGCTGTTCACCATTGCTCTCCAGATGCTAAAGCGGCTCACTGAGATCCCGGTGGGGGTTACTCTCTTTTTGTCTCTAGCGGCGGCCGTCACAATTTGTCTTACGTACGCTCGGTTTCGGTCGGCGCGAACCTACCTAACGATCCTCCTTCCAACGACGCTCCTGTTTCCCGCCATGTTCTTTTTCGATTCTCGGATTTCCCAGATCGTGACCAATAATTCGGTGGAAGTGCAGTGGGTGGACGTCGATTCGACGACGCCCGTGGTACTCGTCGTTCTTGACGAACTGCCGTTGACCTCCCTCTTGAACGCGGAGCGTCAGATCGATCCGGTTCAGTATCCTAATTTTGCAGATTTGGCGAAACAGTCTCACTGGTTTCGGAATGCGACCTCAGTAAGCGACTCCACGCTGCTTTCGATTCCCGCTATCCTGACGGGACGGTATCCCAAACTGGGACCTCCAATTTTACCTACGGCATCTAATTACCCTCAAACCCTGTTTACATTGCTGGGAAGCAGCTACCACCTGGAAGTGTTCGAGGACATGACCCGCCTTTTTACCGGAACAGTGACCCGGGAGAGCTGGCTGCAACGAATCGGAAATCTGGTCTCGGATCTGTCCGTGGTGTACTTCCACGTCCTTCTTCCAGAGGATCTGACCAAAGATCTGCCTCAGGTAACACGAACCTGGAAAAACTTTTCCGGGCAGGATCTCAGCCCCGCCGAGAACCGAGTCTCCAAGGTAAAAACGATCAAGGATTTCCAGAGTAGTGCGGCAGATCGAGCGGGACAGTTCGAAGAGTTCATCGACTCGATTCACTCCCAAGAAACACCCACGCTCTACTTCCTACATTCGGGATTGCCCCACCTGCCGTGGACCTATCTACCCAATGGACAGCAGTATGCTCTGCGGGGAGCCTCCGTGCGAGGGGTCGCCAACAGCAGAACAGATGATGGCACCTATCCCAAATGGCTCGAGGATGAATGGCTGGTAAAACAGGGCTACCAGCGCCATCTGCTCCAGACTGCCTTCGTAGACCGGCTGCTGGGCAAACTGCTTTCGAAATTGAAGGAGGTTGATCTTTTCGATCGATCCTTGGTCGTAGTCACAGCCGATCACGGAGTGAGTTTTCGCCCCGGAGATTTCATCCGGAGGGCCAGCAAGACGAATCATCCCGACATCATGTCCGTCCCGATGCTTGTCAAGACACCCTTCCAACGAGAAGGCGTCACAAGTGACCGGAACGTCGAGACGATAGACATTCTCCCGACAATCGCCGACGTACTCGATGTGGTCCCGCCCTGGCCTCTGGACGGGAGCTCGGTGCTCGAGGAGTCCAGACCCGAAAGAACGACCAAGACTGTCTTCGCTGGATCGCGCAAGAGGTACGAATTTGATGGTTCATTCGAAATCAGATTCAAGAATTTATCCGAAAAGCTACGGCTCTTTGGATCGGGTACGGAGAGTAATCTCTATGCGATCGGTCCCTTCTCTAATCTCATCGGAAGAAGGGTTAGTGAGATTGGAGTGGCCGGCAGTACCCAACAGAGGGTGGAGTTGGACGGAGTGCAATTTTTCGAGGATGTCAGACTTGACTCGCGCTTCCTGCTGACCAATATCACAGGGCTCTTCACTTCCCCAGTTTCTGCCCCGCACGTTCTGGCTGTTTCTGTAAACGGTGTTGTCCAAGCAGTGACCCAAACCTCCCCCCTTCTGCACGAAGGCAGGGACTTTGCGGCGCTGGTTGCGCGGAAGGCATTCAGACCAGGACGGAACACAGTTGAGTTGTTCTCAGTAGTAGAGTTGGGCGGAAGGACCAGCCTAAGACGCTGCCGCTCTGAAACCCACTCGAGTTATCGACTTATCCCCTCCCCGGAACGTCAGGAAGAAGCACTTCTTTCCCCCGACGGCAACCACCTACCGGTTGGTGGAAGCGACGTGTACGGGCAGGTTCGCTCCGGAGCAAACCAGGAAAGTTCCACCGTATACGTTCGAGGTTTCGCTCTAGATGTGAAACGAGCCCAACCGGTTCAGTCTGTTTTGATCTTCGCGAACGAAGAGCTGCTCCACTCGGGCAAGACTCGAATCATGCGGGCAGATGTTTCTCGAAGATTCGGCGAGTCCTCGATGACGTCGGGATTCGAATTTGAGTTCTCACGAGACAGCTTTTCGGATCTGGCCGCCACCCGAATCCGGGTCTTCGGGGTCTCCGACCCTAGCGGAGCCTCAGAGCTGAACTATCCTGGGCGGCCGGGCTCATGGATATTCGCGCCTCCAACGTCTAATAGGGAAAGGCCTTCTCCTTACCAGTGGAACTCCACCATCCGCTTTGGCTACCAAGGCAATGCCCGATGGTACCGGGACGATGGCTGGAGCGATCCGGAACGGGGCTTTACCTGGAGCTTGGGGAAACGTGCCTCCCTGGTCATGAGACTCCCCGAACCCAAGGGTGTCGTGTCCCTTAACGTCACCCTGAATCCGTTCTTGCATCCTGGCGCCCTGGACACACAAGCCGTAGTGATCCTGGTCAACGGTCGAAGAGTCGGCCGCTGGACGATCTCTCGTAGCGGCTATCGGCCGCAGAGCATGGATATCCCTCCCGATTTCTTCACGGACCTCACCCGGACAATCATCACTTTTGAAACACCCGATTCGGCTGCCCCGGTCGAACTTGGCGTAAGCGGCGACAGAAGAGTTCTCGGCGTGGCCCTTTCCTCCCTTCAACTGGCCGAGTCCGCTAAGTACTCCCTTCCATAAATACGATGATGTTTGCAGATGGGGCTTGTGAGGCGAGATCAAGGCAGGAGGAGGAAGACGATGCCTTACCATCTTCGACGACGACCAACGCAGAGATCGTCCACAACCCCCATCTACCCTCCGGGTGGCGACGGAACGGGCCGATGGCTTTGTCGCTCCTCCTCTACGATACCCAGCATCGACTCGTCGTCGCTTCGCGCCCTCGACTCCGGCCCGCTCACCACAAACATCATCGTATTTATGGAAGGGAGCACTAAGTCTCCTTCCTTGCCGTAGAGGCTGGATTCTTTCAGAATGATTTGGAACTGGTCAGCCCCAATCAAACCGGAAGCGGAGACGAAAGGTCGTGCCAGGCGGGGCGCTGGGCAAGGAAGGACAGTAGAGCTCAACTCCATTCAGGACCGCGATACAGTGGCATCACATTCCTCTCAATCACCTTCACTCCACCCGCTTCGCCGACTTCGTTGGCTGGGAACCCTGCTCCCACTACTGTTGGCTCTTCAGGGATGCACGGATAGGAGCGGATCTGACTTTCAGTGGGATCCACCCGACTTTCGCGTCAAGGGTACTTATTACTTTCAGCCGCGTGCGGCAATCAACAACTTCTGGTGGTCGTTTGACCTCGGGCAGTGTAAGAGGGACTTCACCCGACTGCGAGAGGATGGGTTCAACACAATCATCCTGATGATTCCCTGGGGGGGGTTCCAGACTACGGTGAATCCAATCACTTACAATGAAAGGTCCTTCGCCGATCTGGATCGTATCCTCAACTTGGCCGAGTCCTTTGACCTGAAGGTTGTCCTACGAGTGGGTTCCCACGAACGTATTCCCAACGATGCCGGTGGTCACAACTGGCTGGCAGCGACGCTCCTGACGGACGACGAAGAATGGGCTGCCTATCGAGATCTGTTTCGTGAGTTGGCAGCCCGAACAAAGTCCTATTCCAACCTGCTTTTCTACTTCTGGACCTTCGAAGATACCGGCTACACCCCCGACCTGTGGCTGCATCGCTACCAGGAAAACCTACAGACTTTTCAAGAGTGGCTGCGCCGACGCCCACTATGGTGGTGGAACCTGATCTGGTGGGAAGAGAACAGCAGCTATGAAGCGATTGAGCCACCAAACCAGAACAGCCCTCCGCTGAAACCAATGAAGCTACGAAGCTTTCTCGAGTTCTCCGATGAACTCCTGGCAAGCCGACTGGCCGATCCCTGCACGGCGGCCAGGGAGGGAAATCCGCAGGCCGTGGTCAGCTTCCAGCCCCGTGCAGAGATCAACTGGGAACATGATTACTCGCTTCAATTCGAACTCCCGCCCTGCTACAGCTTCGTAACCACCTGGTTCTCGCCCTACCAGTCTTATCTGTTCGGGGACAAGGAAAAGAAATTGGACGGAGCCAGGACGGCCAGTTACGTTCCTCTTCACCTTGAGCGAACTGAAGAACTGAGTGGGGGACTCCCGGTCTTCATCGATCAATTCAACTTCCAGCATTTCGGTGGCCACCCCAACGAAGGAGCTCTCTCTTCTGAGAACGAGCAGCTCGAGTTTATCGAGAACGCTCTACCGACGTTGCTCGAGGATTCGCTTGGATACGCACTGTGGAACTACCAGGACTACTATCTCAACGTGATCACAAATGGGGCCTTCCGGCTGGGGCTGCAGGAGTGGGAAAGGCCGCCCGGAAATAAGCTGGTTCAGCTGAAGTCGCTCCCTTCCTCGCACCAAGACGTGGCCGAGATCGCGCCAGGCGGTTTTCTTCGCCAGAGCATGTCTGTGTACGCAGGCAAGGAATATACTCTGGATATACAGGCAAGAGCGGCTGACGGTCCCACCCGACTCCACATCCTGATCCATTTCCTCGGGACCAATCAATTCTTGGACACCTCAATCCCACTCGGTCCAGTCGTGAAATCGTTCCGGCTGAAAGTCCCCGTACCGAAGAACAGCGTGCAGCTGACCGCCACCTTCCTCCCTCGCGAGGCAGGGCAAGCCGCGCAACTGCAGGAGATCCTTTTCTATCCCTGGATAGATACCGGCGGCATCTACGATGTCGAGGACAATCCGCGGCCCGAACTGCGAGACATTTTCCGCCGATTACAAGGCTCGGCCCTCGGAGCGGAGCGATAATCATGAAAATCCGCAGTATCGGGGCACGTCTACTCTTGCTCGCCCTGTTAGCCGCATGTCCGATCTTCGCCGTCCCTCCGGAGAAGGGGGACAGAGTGTGCCAACTGTCCTCAACCCTCCTTCAGGACAGTTCCCGGAAATCCCAACTTCAGTTGGGCCTAAAGTCATCGGAGACCCAGCTCACGGGCGATTGGTATCCTCCGGAAGAAGATAAGTGGCGGTGGATGGGCCAGTCGGCGGGAGTCCACTTGGGACTTCCGGGCGACGAGCAAGCGACGCTGGAACTGGAGTTCATCCTTCCTCCGGAGCTCTTGAGTGCCGTGGGGACGGTAGCAATCACTCTGAGTCTAGACGAGCAGTTTTTAGACGAGTTGAAGTATGTTGAACCCGGGGTCTATACCTACCGTGGTCTTCTCTCTGGAACCCAATTCAAGAACCCGGTGACCTGCCTCCAGATTTCAGTAGGCCAGACTTTCCGGCCTCCCAGGGATAAACGCGATCTCGGAGTAGCCGTCGTCAGGGCAGGCTTGCTCTCACCCGAGAGCGTCGCTTCAGCTACCGAGTAGAGCTGCCCGGGGTCGAGCCGTTGCCGGTGGCTTCCAAACCGCAGTTTTTCGAGCCGAACGCTCGAAAAACGGACAAACGGCGGCCCGGAGGCTACCGCCACGTAACTTGACTGAAGTTTCTTTCTCGGATGATCCGGCTGCCAGCCGGAGGCGTTGCTAAGCTGAAGCTTCATTCGGAACTCGCACCTGCAGGTCGGCCAATAATGCGAAACGTGAGGAAGCCTGAAGCGCGAGCGAGGGGTTGGCGGGCAGCGCAATGGGGAAACGAAGGGGCCTGAGGCGCGGCAAGCAGCCAAGCCGGGGGGATTCGGGGTGTTCCCCAACCCCTCGCTTGCGCTTCAGGCTTCCATAGCTCGGGAAGTTTCGTTCTCGAATGGGGCAGCGTAGCAGGGGCGGGACCAACCTGAAACTTCATTTGAATATTTGGATGAAAGGAGAACCTAACCCATTGATTTAAAGTTGGATAGGGACTTTTCTAGGCAATGGTCCTGAAAACCGTGGCGGTGGCCTCCGGGCCGCCGTTTTCGAGCCAACGGCTCGAAGGAAAGATTTCGGCGGCCCGGAGGCCACCGCCACGTCCCTCGACTGCAGTTTCGCTCTCGAATGGGGCAGCACCGCTGGGGGGCCACTAACCTGAAACTTCCATCCACGAGGACGCGAAGCAACCTTCGCCAGTTGACAGAGCCGTGACTGTCAGGGAGCGGGGCCCGACAGGGACCAGCACAGGATCCCACTCCCTCACGGTCATGGCTCTGTCAGCGCTGCTAGCAATGATCATGGCAGAGGCAATCCAAGTTTCCTTCTTGAATGGGGACAGGGCTTCCTGGGGGCGGCACTGATCTGAACCTCAGGTCAAAACTTGCTGTCCTTGGGAAATATGTAGCCCCGCTTCGCAGTGACAAAGGCGGCCCAGAGGATCAAGTAGAGAAACCTGGGAACAAACAGAACCCCTTTCAGGATCGTCCGCCCAATCACGATCACTGCTGACATATCTCCCTCCCGGGGTCGCAAGAACTGGCCCAGGTTGCCTCGTAGCATGTAGCAGTCGAGGTTCTCGTTGAGAACCAGCCGATTCCGCGCGGGTAGGGTCAGAAAGAGGAGCTTTTGAAAACGGAAGATCGGTCGTCCGGAAAAGATGGCAGCAACCAGATCCACTCTGGTGCGCATCAACCTCACCCACATCCTCAGATGTGCTGACCTGGCGCCTGGAGTATAGGTCCAGACCGCCTCGACGGTGGGGAGAGCCTCGTACAAAGACCGCTTGTCCTCCCGGCAAAAGACCACGATCCGCTTTGCTCCGACCCTGGGATCTTGAAGTCTCTCGATAGCCTCTACCGCTTTGGAATCCTCGTCTGTGGGGAAAAAGAGCGTGCCTCCATTGCTGCGTCGGCTGAGCACCGCACGGAGGAATGTTCCCCAGGCGGAGGGCTGGCAGCGGCGATCGGGACTACCTTTCACGTAGTAGCAGTTGAGATCCTGGTTAAACGCCAGTCGATGTCTCGCGGGCAGGATCAGAAATAGCAGTTTCTGCAGTCGGAAGGTAGGTTCGGAGGAGAAGATCGAGGAGACGACCTCTACTCGCGAACGGGCCAGGTCGAGCACTGTCTTCAGGTTTTCACGGGTTCGCCCGCGAGCGTAGGTCCGAACCTCGTCGACCCCAGGTAGGTCCTGGTAAAAAGAGCGCTTGTCATCGCGGCAAAGAACCCAGATGGGTCGAGTCGAGAGCACATCGGGCTCCTGGAGCCTTTCGAGCACCTTCTTGGTCTGAGAGTCCTCACCCGTGGGAAGAAATAGAATCGGAGAGACGGGCTGCTGCTCAGGTACGAAAAGAGAGGCGTCTTTTCGAAGAGTCCAGGAAAGGGTTCGAGGTGTCAGACGATAGCAATCCGATCGAGCGTTGAGGGCGAGATGGTGGCGAATGGGGAGCAAGAAATACAACAATTTCTGCTTCCGAAAAACACGCCTTCCCGAGAAGACTGCCGCCACCATGTCAGCGTCGAAGCCCCTCAGCTCCCTCCACAATCCCAGGCTGCTCCAAGCCTTCTTACGAGAGAAGGTCACGATCCTTTCCAGGCCCGCAGCACCCCTGAATTTGTCGGCGTCTTCCTGCCGGCACAGGAGGCAGATATGCGCACGGGGGAACATTTCAGGCCTTCTGAGGGCCTCGATCGCGCCCCTGACGTAGTTCGGGCTTTCGGTTTGTATCACCAGAATGCGAGGCGAGGGTCTCGGCAACGGGGCTCCCTGCCAGACGCGTCCCCACAAAAATCGCAGAAGGCTCCGAGCTGTGGCATAGAAGTAGTCGCCCTGCTCGTTGACTACCAGGATCTTGGGGATTCTCAAGATGAAGGGAAGCCGCTTCAGACTGGCGAACCCCTTCTCACCCGAGAAGAAGACGACCCCGCTGTCGAAACTCTTCCCGCGTAAAGCTCTCCAGCCTTGCCGCTCAGTCGAAGCAGAGATTCGGGTGACCTCGGCCTGATCCGGAATCAATCGCTCCCACTTCTCTTTACTCGATTCGGCTAGGGACCGATGACAGGTTTCGACTACAAGGATTTTTTCTCCCAGAGGCCGATGCGGGAAATCCTCCAGGTACTGAACAAATTTCGCAGAGGGATGGTGCGCAGGTACCGCAACTGACCGGCCCAGAGTTCCCAACGTCAGAGCGCGAAGCTTGCCATCGTAGTCGACTTCATACGCGGGCCAGGGAAGCTGACGGGAGGCTCTCTTGATACGGAGGTAGCCGCGATTCAAGAGCGGCAACAGGACCTGATCAAAAGCAACCGGAAACTCTGGGAGCTGACTGTCAAAGAAAAAAAGGTGGTCGAAAGGCGGAAACAGCTTAAGGTAGAAATGGACCTGCGGCCGGTCGCTGACCAGGGCCGAGAGCTCCCATTCCGGATTGCGCTCACGTAGCTGTTGGGCGAGGTAGAAGAACTGCGGGAGGTGGCAGCACTGAACCAGGAGCACACGAGAGGGAACCTGCCAACTCTCGTGAGATGTTGTGGAATCCTGGCCTGTGTGCGTCGAGACGGCTCTCCCGCCCGGAAAGCCAGTCTCAGACATGGATCAATCGGCCGCTGCCGCTTGAGATCGCGACAGAGCCGCAGTGATTCCACCAACCAGGCTACCTACAACCACGGCAAACATGACCCAAAAGGTCAGCTGGGGTAGCAAGGCGATCAAGACAAATTTCACCGGTAATCCCATTTCGGGATATCCCGGCGGGCCGGACTCATAGTGGGTACCCCAACCGCCGATCATGGTGACCAACATTACAATCAACACAGGGACACGAGAAGCGAAAGCGTAGCGCAACAGCAAAAGCGTAGCGCAACATGGTCTGGAAGAAAGGGACCCAGACTCTGCACAGGATCAAGAGGGCCACTATTGCAGCCACCCCGATCTCTAGTTGCTGCACTACAACCCCTCCAAGGCTGACACTCACGCTGGGATCGCCGGTAAGGGTAACCACCAAGAACGCGATGGCTGCCGCAGCCAACAACGCCATTAGGGAGAAGCCAATCACTTTGCCGGCGCTCTGCGGAGCATGACCCGAGCGAGTCAGTTTCAAGGCGAAGTAGATCCCGAATATGGGGACCAGCCAAACGATGCCGACCAGGGAACCCGCACCTCCTGGTTCCTTGTTGAAAAGCATCGCTGGTCCACCGCCCAGCTCACCTACCAGTCGTGCCAAAGTAACGACCAGGGCGATCAAGGCGGGAATCCTGACCAGTTCCTTTACGTTGGGAACTGACGTCGCTGCATCCATACTTCACCTCCAGAGGAATCGCAAAAATCGGCGGATGATCCCGAAGAGTGACGCTCCCGAATCTGATACCATCCCTCACTCGTTGGTGCACGATTATCTCAAAGCGCGTAAACAGGAGCAACACCATGGTTTCACCTTCTCATTCTGAAAGGGAGCTCAGAGCCAATGAACGCTGAAACGATGCACCGCGGTGTCTCTCTCTTGGTCTCCACGCTCTGCCTCTGTCTGCTTATTCCCCAACTGGCAGCTCAGGCCACGGTCATCGTCGATATTGCAGGACTGGACCCCGACAAGGGAGAGCTCACCCGGGTACACGGGTTCGACGGTGACGGCAGGTTTGGCACTCCTGTTGCGGGACCAATGGATATGGATGGAGACGGCCATGCAGATTTCGCCGTGGCCTACACGCGCGCCAGCCCCTTGGGTCGGTTGGGAGCGGGTTCTGAAGCTGGCCGGGGATGTGCTCGCCGAAGCAACCGGGAGTGAGATCTGGATCGATGACGTCACCGGCGACGGACTGGGTGATCTCCTGATCGGAAGGCAGAATCACACACCCGGCGGATCCGAGGCGGATCCCCGAATCGGAGCGGGTGCCCTTTCGATCGTCGTTGGAGGAGCATGGCTTCGATCCTTTTCTGCCGGATTGGGATACCTGGACCTGAGAAACCCCGACCCAAGTATTCCGATATTGACCATCGTGGGGCGGGAGGCACTCGATCAATTTGGCATCTGGGTCAGAACCGGGGACGTCGATAGCGACAAGATCGCGGACCTGGTCGTGGGGGCGGATCAGGAGGATTTAGGAGGCGAGAATAATAGCGGAGCCGCCTATGTCATCCGCGGCGGCACACCTGGCTGCCGCCGGTTGGATCGACCTGTCAGATCGCCGATCTGGACAACAATGCTAGAGGGGAGGTTCTGGCTTCAGCAGCTCTCAACCGGGCTGGAGCGACAATTTCCCCGTTCGGAGGCACCGGTCCAGCAAGGGGAACCGGAGGTGCACCGAACGGACACGTCTACATCGCTTGGGATCATAACTTTCCCGCAGCCCCCTGGCCGACAGATCAGAACATCGATCTTTCGGCAGGACTGAATCAGAACACCGTGATCAGAGGAGGATCGGCCAATCTGATCTTTTGAGAGGAGACCGATGGCGGTTTGGACCTCGATGGCAATGGAACGGGCGACCTCTTTG
>CAUZIZ010000068.1:0-26727 GCA_963579905.1 Acidobacteria bacterium UBA6911
GACAATCCTTAAAGGGCTGCTCCGTTGGGACCGCTCGCCCTCCCCGTTTGGCCACACGACTCAAACCGTGGCATCTGAGGATCTCGCTCACCGTGCTCTCTGCCGGGCACCGATCCGCTCCCACCGCGTTAGCGTGGCGGTGGGGCGCACGCGAGCGATCCTCCAGCCCCAACCACCCTTCTTTTTCGTAACGCCCAATCCACTTGTACACCGTCTTCCGACTCACCCCATAGGCCTGCGATAACTCCGTAATTCCTTAGTCCCCCTCCAGATGTTCGGTCATCAGTTTCACTCCTTCGCTCATTACATACGTCTCTTTCCATGACATGACTCCTCTTGTAACCTATGTGCCTGGGAGAAACTGTTGCCTATGTGCCCGGAACATACCATTCGGGAGCAGATCCTGGAGGTCAAGCTCGAGACCGGGATCCATCGTATGGAAACCAGGCAGTGGAAGGCCGCGCTGGAGATCTTCGAGCCGCCAATCGGGAAATGGTCCGCTGACTCGGACACCTATCTCCGATCTGCCTACTGTCACCAGCAGCTGAACCAACTACGCAGGGCGGTGGAGCTGTATCGAGTTGGCTTGGAAAGCGATCCATCCGCAGCCTGGGCCAGGATCAATCTGGCGGACTGTTTGAGTCACCTCGGACGATACCAGGAGGCGGCTCAGCAGTGGCAGGAAATAGTTCGTGGATCGAGAACGCCCGAGGCATTTCTGCAGCTCGTCTTGTCCTACTCCCACCTGCAGCGCTTCCCCGAGTTGGAGAAGGCGCTCCGGCAGGCCCGTGAACTGGGGAAGGGCAGTCCTGAATTGCTCTATCACCTGGGACTGGCCAAGCTCCATAACCACCGCTTGAGGGAGGTCTGGGATCTGATCCATCGAGCTGCCAGTGCTGGCTTCGAACCAGCCCGCGAGCTAACGCGGAAAGCTGCTCGCTGGGCTGAGATCAGGGGCCGGACTCGGACCCGGGCCAGAGTCACAACTGATTGACAGCGTCGATAGGCTGCCTCAGCTGCGCGTAATGGTCTAGCCGCAGTATAGCTTATAATCAACCCGTGCCGGCTAATCTGACCGCCCAATACCTAGAGGCTGAGTCAAAGTTCAAACAGGCTTCCACATCTGCCGAGAAGGTCCTGGCATTGGAGGAAATGCTGCGGGCCATCCCCAAACACAAGGGGACCGAAAAGATGCAGGCGGACATCAAGAAACGCCTGTCCCAACAGCGAAAGGAATCGCAGAAGAAAAAGTCGAGTGCCTCGCAGCGACCCGACCACCACGTCAAGCGTGAGGGAGCCGGTCAGGTGGTCCTCTGTGGTCCCCCCAACGCTGGCAAGTCACAGCTTCTGACCAACCTTACCCACGCCCAGGTGGAAGTGGCGGACTACCCTTACACAACACGAATGCCGCAGCCGGGCATGATGCCCTTCGAGGATATTCTTGTTCAGCTTGTAGACACGCCTCCTCTGTCTCCAGAGTCACTGGAGCCTTGGCAGTTGGCGATGATCCACCAGGCAGACCTGGCACTGGTCATTTTTGACGTCAATGATCCCGACCTGTTGGAGCAAACGGAGTTCATCCTGGCCAAGCTGGAGGAGCGGGGTATTGCGATCGTGCCTGATCAGCGCCCTGGACTGCTCTTCCTGGGAAACAAATGCGATCAGCCCGAGGGCGTTGCCAATTTCTCAGCCTGGAAAGAACTCTATCAGGACCGGTTCCAGGCAAAGCCCTTCAGCGCCGTTTCTCCCACCTGTCTGGAAGAAATCAGGCTCCGTCTCTTCAAACTCTTGGACATCGTCAGGGTCTACACCAAACCGCCCGGCAAGAAGCCAGAGCGGAACGCCGACCCCTTCGTTTTCCCACGCGGGAGCACCATCCTGGACGCGGCGGCCACCGTCCACAAGGAGTTCTCCCAGAGTTTCAAGTTTGCTCGAGTGTGGGGCCATTCCCGCTTTGAGGGACAGATGGTCGAGAGAAGCTACGTCCTGGAGGACGAGGACGTGGTGGAGATTCACGTTTGAATTCCGATAGTTCAGCGCACGCCCAGGATCACTTCAATCGTCAACTGATCCAGCTTCTCGTAGGGTAGTTTTCGAGACGCAAGCTTCTTCCTATCCAAGTCAGCTGCCAGAATTTGTCGGGCGTTTTCAGAACTATAGCTTTCAATGGTTGAGAGCCCGAGTTCCGACTCTGCTCCACGAATCTCACTCAGAAGACCCTGGATTTCGGCGTCCTCATTGAACCGCCGCGCCTTCTCCTTGAGGATCAAATAGGTGCGCATGCAGCCGGCGGAAAAGTCCCGGACGCCTTCTTCTCCCTCGCTTCGATAGGCGTGTGCATCGAAGTGGCGGGATCCTTCGTACCCGACGTCCTCCAGAAACTTCACCAGGAAGAAGGCGGCCTTCAGGCTCTCTGACCCAAAACGCAGGTCCTGATCGAAGCGACCGAGCTTCTGGTCGTTCAAATCGATGTGAAAGAGCTTCCCCGCCTCCCAGGCCTGGGCAACGGCATGGTAGAAATTTAGCCCCGCCATATGCTCATGGGCCAGCTCGGGGTTCACCCCAACCATGGAGGGATCGTCCAAGCTATGGACAAAGGCTAGGATGGCACCGGTGGTGGGCAGGTAGCTGTCGCCCCGAGGCTCGTTGGGCTTTGCTTCCATGGCAAATCCCAGGTTATAGCCATTGTCCTTCACGTAGCCGATCAGGAAGTTCATGCACTCGCGGTAGCGCTTGATGGCCTCGGCCGCGTCCTTGGCGGCATCCACTTCCGCACCTTCGCGTCCTCCCCAGAAAACGTAGATGGTGGCACCAAGCTCCACTCCCAGATCGATACCTCGCATGGTCTTCTGAAGGGCATAGGCTCGAATATTGGGATCGTGGGAGGTATAGGCCCCATCCTTGAAAACGGGATCGCTGAACAGGTTGGTGGTTGCCATGGGGACGCAGACGTTGTAGTCCCTCAAGGCCTGCCTGAAATCGCGGAGTATGGACGCTCGCTGGGCGGGAGTGGCGTCGATGGGAATCAAGTCATTGTCGTGGAAGTTCACCCCATAGGCCCCCTCCTCCCCGAGAAGCCGAACGATCTGGGACGGTGGAAGAGGTTTTCGTGTAGGTTGCCCAAAGGGATCCCTCCCCGGGTTTCCCACGGTCCACAGGCCGAAGGTAAATCTATCTTCAGGTTTCGGCTTAAGGTCTCCGTTCATGGCTCATCCTTTCATTCGATGAAGCGTCGATGACTGGGAAAGACATCACTTTCCACCAGAGTCTCGCTCAACTTCGCATAGACTTCGTACAATTCCTCGTAGAGGGATCGCAGCCTTTGATCGGGGACCTGGCGGGTGGCTTCGTCCAGCTCTACGCATTCCTTCACCAAGGTAGTGATCTCGCCTCCCTGGTCGCACCAGGCTGCCTGCAGCGCCGCACCAAACGCCGGCCCCTCTTCGTTCCTGGGAGATACGCAGGTGACTCCGAGTACATCCGCGGCGATCCCTCTCCACACGCGGCTCCTGGAACCGCCACCAATCAGTCTGATCTCGTTGGGTGCCAACCCCAGTTCCTTCAGCCGTTCCAAGCCGTACTTCAGTCCCAGCGTCACCCCCTCCATGGCGGCTCGGGCCAGGTAGGGTGGTGAGGCGGTAGCGGGGCGGATCCCGAGAAGGACTCCAGTCCCTTTGGGCGAATTCGGCACCCTCTCCCCTTCAAGATAGGGCAATAGCAGCAGCCCTTCCGAGCCAGCTGGCACCTGCACGATCTGCCGATCGAAATCCGCGAGACCGGCTCCGAAGAAGCCAGTCCGGATCATCTCGGTGGCTACGGTGACGTTCATGGTGCAAACCAAGGGCAACCATTCGCCGGAGCTGCTGCAGAAGGCAGCCACTTCACCCCGCGGATCGATCACGGGAGAACTGCTGCAACTGTAGAGGGTCCCGGAAGTACCCAAGCTCACAGTGAGCGTCCCCGGACTGACGTTGCCAGAGCCGATGGCTCCCATCATGTTGTCCCCACCACCCGAGCTTATCGCTACGACTGATCTCATTCCCCACTTCTGAGCCAGAGGCACTCGCAGCACTCCAGCGGGTTCGTCTGACTGGATCAAACGGGGCAGACAAGCCTGGAGGTCCCGGTCGGGATCGATCCAGGATAGCGCCTGGGTCGACCACGCTCGCTGGCGAACCCGAAAGTATCCGGTTCCCGAGGCGTCGCCGGACTCGGCGGTCATCTCGCCGGTTAAATAAAAGTTGAGATAATCGTGAGGCAGCATCAAGGAGCGGATTCGAAGATAGCTATCGGGCTCGTGCTCCTTGATCCACGCTATCTTGGAGGCGGTAAAGCCAGGAGGCAACGCGTTGCCAATCTCGTCCATATATGAGGATATCCCTCCAGCTGCCTCCAGGATAGAGCGGCAGTGGGCTTCCGTACTGGTGTCATTCCAAAGCTTGGCAGGACGGATAACGCGGTGAGACGAGTCTAACACCACCAGTCCATGCTGCTGGCCTGAGACTCCGATACCTCGAACGGCACTCAAATCGACTCCCTGCTGCCTCAACGCCCCCATGCAGCCTTCCAGGGCATCAATCCAGTTGTATGGGTGCTGTTCCTTATAACCCGGCGGCAAGTTTCCGATGAGGTCATAGGATTCTGAGGCAGAGTCGGAAGTCCCGTTGATCGGGTCCCACGCCAAAACCTTGAGACTCTGGGTGCCACAGTCGATTCCAAGGTACATCTTCGATCTCCCAGGGCGACGCTTCGTTGGACTACTCTCTCTGCTTCTTGTGGCTCTGTCAATTGTAGCTCGCAGGTAGCGCCCTCGATATTGTCGGGAGTCGTGTAGGGGAGGATAGGAACAGAATGAGGAGAAAACCGAGTTGATGCTGTGTAGAAACACATCAGTATAGTAAAAAGAGAGGGATGAGAAGGCTACTTTCCCTACTGAGCCCTTCAGTCGCCTTGTCCTGGTTGCAGACGATCCTAGGCTTTGCCGACCCCATCACCGTCAGGGTAGTGAGTGGGGAATCCTGATCCTGTGTGCTGCGCTTGTTGGTGCTGGAGCCTATCAGTTAAGGTGGGCCTGAGGAGCCTCATTCCAAGGGAGATACGGTGAAGATCAGCAAACTGGTTGCCTTGATCGGGCCTCTCGCAGCGGCGCTGCTGCTGTCACTGCCCTTTTCCACAGCTGCCGGAATTGACGACCTGGATGGGGACGGAGACATCGACCGGCACGACGTCCAGCGCATCATCAATGCTTTAGGGGATTCGTCCAATGGAGCCGGCGATGCCCGGGAGCAAGACGGTGATGGAACCATTACGGTGCTCGATGCACGAAGGCTGGCCTTGAAATGTACACGACCCAGTTGCGCCACCGAGGGGATCGCTTCGACTACCACACCAACACCAACTTCGACCAGCACCCCCAGAGAAACAGCAACACCGACTGCGACGTCAACCGCGACGTCAACAACAACCTCAACCGCGACGGTTCAAGGTCCGATACCACCGGTTCCCACCGTGGGAGGACCACCGACACTCCTCTGATACTCATCCAAGCTGTCGACGATGTCCGGATTACTTCCAGTGCTCCTGACATGAACCTCGTCGTATCTGACGTACTGGCCATCTGGAACGCCACAGATGACGAGGGGGTCCAACACCTCATCAACACACTGCTCAAGTTTTCCACCGACGCTATCCCAGCCCATGATTTCAATACGCTGGTATCGGATCCCGACCGTCTCGAATCGGCGACCCTGATCCTCACGTTCGAAGGCGTCGGTATGGGTTTTGGTGAGACCCACTTCGTTGAACTGCTGGACCCCGACGCCGAATGGAGTGAACAGACCGTCACCTGGAACACCCGACCCGGCGTGGACCCCACCCAAACAGCGCTCAGTTTCGTCCTGAACTTCATAGTCCCATTTAGAATCGACGTAATCAGCCTGGTACATGGAGCGCTGCAGGCTACGGGTCCGCCGGTCAGCATCGGCTTCCAACTGCGTCGCAGTCCATCCGAGTTCAGCACCTTCACCAACGTCTAGACCCGGTTCTGGGACAAGAACGGAATCGGAAACGGAGACTACCCAAAACTCGAGCTCAAGATCACACTAGCTCCCCCGTGAGGTCGCGAACCTACCAGTTCAATCTCTTTTCCCACAGACCCTGAAGGGTAGCTATAGCGTTTGCAGTTTCCTTGTACGGGTAGGCTCCAGCTCTGTCTGCATGATCCAGATATTTGTATTCACGTATCTCCAAGAAAAGGAGTGAGTTACCCAGAATACCGACCTGGCACCCAATTTTTTGAATCTTCTGGAAAGGACTGATCTGCAGGAAAACCGCCCCGTTACTCTTGCAAACTATTGATAACACAAGGACACCGAGACGAGACCAGCTTCTAGACACGGGGCTTGCAAGGAAATGGGTGATACGGTTAACCCTCTTAGGAGGGTGTCTTAGTGGGAAGTTGTCAGAGGACTCAGTTACGAATTGAGCCTGGGATGCAACAATGAGTTAGAGTCTACTCTGACAACTCCCACTCTGGACTTTACGTCAGGCGTCTGTTTTTGTTTCTTCTACCTTTTGGCTCTCCCAGAACGATTGCAATAGGGACAGCGATAGTCGACGATGCCGTTGTTGTACTCGGCACAGATGACGTAGCAGTCATCGACTGGACAGCGGGGAGCCTCGCCCTTGCTATAACGTTCGCGGCAGTAGGCTAGCTGTAGCTTGGTCCAAGCCGTTTGGGGACTTCCCTGCTGCCAGACGTCTTCGGCCTGGCAGTCCGGACAGCGGATTGAGAGCCGAAAAACGGAAGCCCCCGAGGGATACTCGGATTGGAGTTGGAGAACCTCGCCGCAAGAGGGACAACGCGGGTTTTCTTTGGGGCTACCAGGACCGAAGTACTCGACAACGATCTGCTCCCTTTCTTCCTCAGAATACTTTGACATCTTCAAATCATCCAGATGGTTGATGGTAATTCCCTTTTCCTTATTTGGCCTGAAGCTCGGACGTAGCTTTGGTCTCCAGACCGAAGTATTCTTCTTCTTTCGAGCCTCTGGCTCGAGACATGGCGGCCTGGAGACCTCCCTCCCAATCGTCCGTGGGGCCACGACCCGAACTCACGCTTTATCGTCCAGTCCCTCTAGCTCCCAACTTTCCGAGGCTGCCAAAAACCAGTGCCCCAGTCAGCAGGGAAAAAACCAAAAGGCCGATCAGAGGGGCAGCGGAACCTGCCCATGAATATCCCAGACCTGAGGGCGCCGCTCCCTGGACAAATGCTGCCGCGGCGATCCCCACACCTATCAGGCCCTCGCCTCCAACCATGCCCGATCCAAGGAGGATTCCCCTATCAGCACGCTGCTGGCCCTCACCCGATGAGGGAGCTCCGCGTTCCAAGAAGAACCGAATCAACCCTCCCACGCAGACCGATGCCATCGTGGTGACTGGCAAATAGACTCCAACTGCAAAGGGAAGACTGGGGATACGCAGCATCTCAGCCGTCAACGCGATAGCAACGCCGATGCCCACCAGGACCCAGGGTAGCGAATTTTCGAGCACACCCTCCACCACGAGCTTCATCAGAGTAGCTTGTGGTGCGGGCAATTCCTGTGAGCCGAAACCGTAGGTGCGATCTAGAACCAGAACCGCAAGGCACACGAAGGTCGCCGAACTGAGGACTCCGACTAGCTCACCCAGCTGCTGTCTCCTGGGGGTCGCTCCAAGTAGAAATCCGGTTTTCAGGTCTTGCGACGTATCCCCTGCAATCGAGGCCGCCACAGCTACGACGCAGCCCACCGTGAGGACGGTCATCTTGGCCGCGTCCCCGGTCCAGTCCATCAAGAGAAAGATTGAGGAAACTGCAAGCAGAGTAACAATCGTCATACCGCTGGTGGGATTCGAGGTGACACCCACCAGACCCACAATTCGTGAAGACACCGTGACAAAAAAGAATGCCGAGACGACGACCATGAGAGCCGCCACGACCCGAAGCCCGAAGGGAGTCGTTCCGCCGAATACAAAGGGAAGAACCGACATGACGACGCCTACACCCAACAATGCCAAGAGCACGCCTCGAAGGGGCAGGTCCTGATCTGTTCTGAGAGCCTCCAAAACGGAGTCTCGGGCACGACCCCTCAGCTCTCCCAGGCCAAGACGAAAGCTTTCGATCATGGTGGGGATACTCCGAATCAGGGTGATCAAGCCTCCAGTTGCGACAGCACCCGCACCGATATAGCGAACGTAACGGCTCCAGATATCGTCGGGAGGCATCTCGGCGATCGGCAATAACGCCTCGGGATACAGGGGCTGGGATCTTCCCTCCCCCCAGAACGAGATCGCCGGAATCAGGACAACCCAGGAGAGCAGCCCTCCACTCACCATAATGATGGCGATACGAGGACCCAGGATGTATCCAACTCCCAGCAGGGCAGCCGAGAAATCCAGCCCCAGTTGGCTCTTTTTGAGAAAGGGGAGGGAAAAATGGAGCTCACGAGGAAAAAGCTGGACCCAACCCGCAAGACCCTTGAAGAGCGCTCCGATACCAAGACCCCAGAACACGTTATGACCGCGACGACCTCCCTCCTGGCTGGCACGAAGTACCTCGGCACAGGCGGTACCCTCCGGGTAAGGGAGCTTTCCGTGTTCCCTTTGGATGAGAAATCGTCTGAGCGGGATCATGAACAGAACGCCCAGGAGTCCTCCACACATTGCCAGGATCACCATTTGAAGCAAGCCTGGAGCTAGATCCCAAAGGAAAAGGGCAGGCAGCGTAAAGATCACGCCGCTGGCGATGGAACTCGAGGCAGAGCCAATCGTTTGGGAAAGGTTGGCCTCCAAAATGGTGCTTCGATGACCGGCTGACGACAAGACCTTGAAGGCTGCTGCCGTCAGAACCGCGACGGGGATGGAGGTGGAAATGGTAAGCCCTACTCTGAGGCCGAGATAGGCGTTGGCAGCTCCGAAAAGAATTCCAAAGAAGATGCCCGCAACCGCGGCCTTCGGAGTGAACTCGGCGAGATTCTCGAGAGGGGAAACGTAGGGGACTTGAGTGGGGGTGGGGGGGCCATCCGACTCCCGTCGATCTTCGTCCTGGGGCATGCGCACTCCCTCGTTATCCTAACCAACATCGCTACGGATGGGGCGTTGCCGCAGAGGATGGCGCAAGTACCCTACCACAGTTGATACCAATCGAGGGACGTGGCGGCGGTCTCCAGGCCGCCGTCCGAGCCAAAGGCTCGAAAGTAGAAGACTTCGGCCTGGAGACCGAATCCACATCCGCCAACAGCCTGAGCCAATTGAAGTTTCAGCTTAGTTCCGCCCCCAGAATCCCTGACCCCATTCGAGAAAGAAACTTCCGGCTACTGGTGGGGATTTGTGCTGTTGTCCGGCTTTCTCCTCGGAACCTGGACTCATTTTGCTAACGGCTCAAGTCGTTCGCGGCTCTGTCGGACTTGGCTTCCTAACGCTGGTAGTTCACCCGTTGGCGGCACCTTCGGAGGACAGGAGACGTGTGACGTTTTCTTGAAGTTCCAGCTTAGAGGGCTGAAATGTGCTGACGGGACTGAACGCCGGAGCCGTTGACGGCAAGACTGGTACCGTGGAGAATAGCCCCACAGGGATCACACTGACAATTGGAGCTGTTCGAAAAGATTGGAATGATATGAGTTACGAATATAAAGACCTAAGAGGCTTCATCGAACAACTGGAAGAATCAGACCAAATCACTCGGATTCCGGTGGAGGTGGACCCCATTCTGGAAGTCGCAGAGATTACGGACCGGGTCTCAAAGGCGATGGGTCCCGCGCTGCTGTTCGAGAATCTAAAGGGATCGGAACTTCCTCTTCTGATCAACACCTTCGGCTCCTACCAGCGCATGAACCTTGCCCTGGGTGTCGAGGCGCTGGCAGATGTATCCCAAAGAATCGAAGACCTTCTAGACCTGAAAGCCCCGACAGGGACCTGGGATAAGCTCAAGATGCTCCCCCGTTTGACGGAGCTCTCCTCCCTGGTGCCCAAAACTGTAAAAACGGGCCCCTGTCAGGAAGTTGTGAAGACTGAAGGCTTCTCACTGTTGGATCTTCCCATCATCAAATGCTGGCCCGGAGACGCCGGTCGATTCATCACCATGCCCCTGGTATTCAGCCTAAATCCAAAGACAGGAAAGCAGAATTGCGGAATGTACCGGATGCAGGTCTATGACGAAACCACCACGGCCATGCACTGGCAGGTGCACAAACACGGTGCCCATCATTTTCGTGAGGCCAGGCGCCAGTCTGATCCTGGCGGCGATAGACGGATGGAGGTCGCCGTAGCTATCGGCGCCGATCCTGCCACCGTCTTCTCGGCCATCGTCCCTCTTCCGGACGACCTCAATGAAATGATGTTCGCTGGATTCGTCCGCCGCCAGCCGGTCGAGATGGTCAGCTGCAAAACGGTTGACATCACCGTACCCGCCAACGCCGAAATCATCCTTGAAGGGTACGTCAATCTGGATGAGACCCGGCTGGAGGGTCCTTTCGGAGATCACACCGGCTTCTATTCTCTGGCGGACCAGTACCCGGTCTTCCACGTCACCTGCATGACCCACCGGAAAGATCCCATCTATCAGACCATTATTGTGGGAAAACCTCCTCAAGAGGACTGCTATATGGGTCATGCGGTGGAGCAGATCTTCCTGCCTGTGATCCAGAAGCAGCTGCCCGAGATCATCGATATGCACATGCCCTTTGAGGGGATCTTCCACAACCTGGTCATCATCAGCATCCGCAAACGCTACCCTGGGCACGCACGCAAGATCATGAATGCCATCTGGGGAATGGGCCAAGCCATGTTCTCGAAATGCATCGTCGTGCTGGACGAGGGAGTAAACGTCCAGGACTATGGCGAGGTAGTCTGGAGAACGCTAAACCATATCGATCCGGAACGGGACATCCAGTTCACCCTGGGACCGGTGGATTCACTCGATCACTCTTCTCGGCTACCCAACTTCGGATCCAAGATGGGCATTGACGCCACCCAGAAATGGCCGGAGGAAGGCTTTCATCGGGAGTGGCCCGAAGAATTAATGATGACTCCGGAGGTCCGACAGCGGGTAGACGAACTCTGGCCCAGTCTGGGACTGGGCTAGCCCGCATTTCTCATCGCTTGTCATAGCGAGGCGTCGCAAGGGCTAACCCTTGGCCCATCCTTCCAGATCGCGCAGCAGAGGGGGCATCGCCGGGTCTTGGGCCCAGGATCGGCAAAGATAGCCAAGAGGTGCTCTCAGTGCCGGGAGGGGGTCGGCTCCGGGCGTCATGTCCGCCGACTCTTCAGCCAACCAGGACAGCAGAGTCTCAAGATCGGCGAACCCACCGCTAGTCAGGGATCGGCGCAACTGGGGAACAGTCTGCTGGTCAAAATGCAGCTTCTGATCGAGTTCGATGATGTCGGGCAAGAGCAGGCCCGGCTCCTCCAGAGCAAGGTCGATGCGTCCCAACAGCTCGCGGTAGACCTCCAGGGCCAGGCTTTGACTCTCGGCCCTCAGCTGCCGAAGTAGCTCCTCTCCCGAGGCTGGCGGTCTATCCTGCCGCGGGAGCAACTGGCAGTAGAACTTCAGCTTGGGTTCGGTGCCGGACGGGCGCACCGTGATGATCGAGTATTCCGTGAAGAGTTGGATCAGATTCCTGGGCAGCCGGTCGGTTTCGCTCAAAAATGGACCAAAGGCTTCCTCGTTCCAGTAATCGGCGACCTTTATTACCTCGCTGCCGGCGAGGGCCGTGGGCGGGGAGCTCCGTAGCGACTCCATCAACCGGTTCTTTTTCGACTCTCCTTCCGGACCGGCCATCATGATGGATCGGTTGACGTTGTCGTATCCTCCTAACTCCTCCAGAATCCGGATGTAGTAGTCTAAGAGGGTACGCCCCTCTCCGTGCAGACGCTGGTAGAGTGCAGCCAGGTACATCCCTGCTGGAGTCGCGTCCTTCTCTTTGATCGTCGGCACCATCATGATGCCGTGGCTCTCCTCCGCCGCCAGCACCAACTGGTCGGCAGAGCAGGAGACGTCACGATAGCGGCCGCTGGACTCGAGGCTCTTCAATACATCGGCAACATACTTGAAACCTACCGGCAGATCATCGACGCACCACGATTGCCCCGCTCGTTGCGCGATCCTACCCAGAATCTTGGTGGTGACCAGGGTCTCGATTACCAGACCCTTCCGATGTGGTCCATCCTGGTCCAGCATGAGAAAGTAGCAGAGCACAGTAGCGATCTGGTTTCCATCGAAGTGATACCAGGAGCCGTCGCCCAGCTTTACCTCCAACCCAATGCGGTCGGCATCCGGGTCGCTGGACAAGACAAGCCCTACGCCCTTGACAGAAGCCAACGCCATAGCGGGCTCGCTGGACTGCGGTACTTCGGGATTGGGGGCTTTGAACGGGATCACAGAAAAGCTTCCGTCAGGACCCTGGTCGGCGGGAGTGATCACAGAAAATCCCAAGCGTTCCAATACTTCGCCGGTCGTGGTCAAACCTGAGCCGCAGAGCGGCGTGTACAGAACCTCGGGATACTTGGTGGGGACGTGTACACCCGCGTACTTTTCCACGTAGAGTTCGATGTACCGTTCGTGCATGTCCTCGGGGATCGCTCGGATTCTCCCTTGATCCAGCGCCGTCTCGAAGGGCATGGACGCCACCGCTTCAGCGCCCTCCATGGCGTCGATTAAGTGCTGATCCTGAGGCGGTACGGGCTGGCTCCCATGGGGATCGTAGACCTTGACACCATTGTCGTCAGGGGGGTTGTGCGAGGCAGAGACGTTGATCCCTCCGACTGCCTCGAGCTGGCTGATCAAGAAGGAGAGTTCAGGCGTCGTCAGTACCGCTGAGTCATTCCCTGGTTCTGCCAGGTAGGCGATGATGCCATTGGCGGCATAGATCTCACAGGCCAGGATTGCAAGCGATCTAGAGGAGGTACCCAATAGCGGATGATCGCTGCCAAGGAAGCGGTAGGTGCCAGCGATGTCGTTGAAGACACGCACATCGTTGGCCACTACCACGACCAGCTCCGGGCGTTTGGGAAAGGCCTTCTGGAGGTATTCGCAGTGTCCCTGAACGGTCATGGTAACCGTTGTAGGGTTGAGCCGATTGGCCCCATAGCCGACGCGTCCCCGCCGACCTCCGGTGCCGAAAGGCAGCACCTGCCAGAAGGCGTCCATCAGCAGGTCGAGGTGCTCTTCCTGGAGGTGCCTTTCGAGCACTTCCGGATGGGCGCAGGGCATATTGCCGGAAATCCAGCGCCGAAGGCGGCCTGCTGCCAGCTCCCCTAGGTCCCTATATTGCGTGATTAGCGACCTGCAGATTCGGTCAAGCTCGGGATACGCCACCGTATATTTGGGATTTACAGGATCGAAAACTCGCCTTAGCCCTGATGCCTTCCCCGCAACCTGCGTATGGCAAGGTTGGCAGCGGAGACGACATCCTCATCTTTGCTCTCAACCATCGGCTGGACGATGGATAAGGCTGACATGTCTCCCCGCATTCCGATCACGTCAAGGAGACGGGTCTGGACAGAGGATTTTTTACTGCTCAGGTAGGGATACAATTTGGCGACCTCCGCGGGTTCGAGCTCGAGCAGATAGAAGTAGGCCTGGTCGTCTCCTACCCTATCTATCAGTTCTACCAGATGTTCCTCTCGACCCATTCGAAAGAGGGCGAATCCCATCGCAAGCCGGACGCTGCCAGAGTCTTCCCGCAGGTACTTTTTTGCCACGTCCATTGTCACGCTGGAGTCCGCCATCCGTCCCAATCCCTCGGCTCCATATCGCCGAAAGGCTTCACGTTGGTCCTCCAACGCCCCCAGGAAGATGTCGCGACAGCCCGAATCTCCGATATAGGCCAACGCCTCCAACACCTTCTTCTGCAGGTGATCGCTCTTACTGACGGGAAAAACACCAAAGATCTTCCGCCTCTCTTCGACTCCGAAGCTGTAGAGCTCCTTCAGCTGGGGCACGGCTTGAGCAACGCGCAGGCGCCCCAAAGTGAAGATGGCTTCATCGTGTACCTTCTTATCGGGGTCCCGGATCAAGCGAATCAGTGCGGACCCAGCCTCTGGATCGCCGATCTTGTAGATCGCCCGGACAAGCTCAACCTTGACGCCATCATCGGTTTCCTGCTCCAGAGTCTCCTGGATTGCCGACAGTGCGGAGTGTGCGCGCAAAATCCCAAGTACGGTGGCGGCGTCCTTTCGGGTCCCACTGTCGGAAAAGGTGAGAAGGTCCGAGAGGGCATCGATAGCCTTCTGGCTCACGGGGACATACGGCTCGACCATCAAGGGGTTGTAGTCGTCACTTAAAGGATTGACGAAATCAGCAAGGCTCTTGATCCCTTCGACCAATCCGCCTTCTTCCACGACGTAGATCGTGATGATTCCCTCGATCGCCTTCTTCTGCACCACTCGCTTTTCATCATGGGTAAGGCGTACGTAAGCAGGCAGGGCCCTTGTGTCATTGATCCGCACCAGAGCCCGTGTTGCCTCATAGCGAGCCATGTCGTCAGTATCTTTCGTCAGCTCGATAAGAGCCGGGACTGCCCGCCTCACGCGGTGGTCGCCGAGTGCGTTGGCCGCCGTTGTCCTTCTCTTTACCTCGGGATGCTTAAGGTCGTAGATCAACCCCTGTACATCCCGCTTTTCCTTCTTCTGAGCCTCCAGGGGAGCCAGAGAGACCAACAACGGAACCGCTAGCAGACCCCTTAAAATGACTGTTCGAAGAGACATAAGCCACTTCCTTTCTCTTGAGTCCATGACTACAAGATATCAGATCTGACTGACCTTCGGGGGTGCTCTGACAAGGGTCTTCGGGCTCGAGAAAAACTGGCTTAGCGGGCGCCAATCAGGCGATTTCCTAGGAAGCCGCAGGGAATGATGAAGATTGAGCTTCTTTCAGCTGAGCCTGTCCAGTGCGTCCACCAGGCTCTTTCGAATCCGCAGGTACAACTCGTCGATATCCGACTTGTCCGCAACCAGGGCGGGAGCCACAGCAAACCAGGTAGGATCGATGCGAATCACGAGACCGTTCTCGAGCGCCGTCCGCTTCAGGGTCTGGCCCAGCTCCGGAAAGGGTGCCATCGTCCGGGTGTCTCGCACCAGCTCCACACCCTTCAGCAGTCCCCTTCCTCGGATCTCACGGACCACTCCGAGCTCCTTCAGCTCCTCCAACCGCTGGGACAGATAGTCGCCCAATTGGGCGGCCTTCTTATCCAATCCCAGGCCGACAATCTCATCAATCACAGCAATCCCCACGGCACAGGCCACAGGATTTCCGGCAAAGGTGTGTCCGTGGGCAAAGTTGATTTCGTCTTCCACCGGGCCAAAGAAGGCCTCTCCCATGTCCTCCCTCGCGACCATCGCTCCAAGGGGGACCACTCCGCTCGAAATTCCCTTGCCGCAGCAGATGATATCGGGAGTCACTCCAAAGGTCTGGGCGGCGAACATGGATCCGGTCCGCCCCATACCCGTGATGATCTCATCAAAGATCAGCATTACCTGATAGCGGTCGCATATCTCACGCAGGATCTGGAAGTACTCCACCGTCGGGGTGATGATTCCACCAGTGAGCCCAATGGGTTCGACGATGATCCCCGCCACCGTTTCAGGATCTTCATGAAGGATGACATCTTCGAACGTCCGGGCACAGAATCGGTTGCACTCCTCCCAGGAGGAAAACTGATCTCGGTAGTAGTTCGGTGGGAATACCTTCAGAAAACCGGGCATCTGGGGCTCAAAGGGGGTCTTGCGTTGTCCGGTCCCGCTGGCGGCCATGGCACCAAAGGTCGCGCCGTGATAGCCGAAATATCGGCTGATAAACTTGAACTTGGCGGGGTGTCCTGTCTGCTTGAAATACTGCCGTGTGAACTTGATGGCCGATTCGACCGCCTCAGACCCACCACTGTAAGGCTTGACGAAGTTTAGACCCTCTGGAGTTATCTGGGCTAAACGCTCCACGAAATCGAGCGTCACATCAGAGACTCCGTGCATCGGCGGCGCAAAGCTGAGCGTTTCAACCTGCTTCCGCAGCGCCTCCATCAGCTTGGGGTGTCCATGCCCCAGGGAGGCCACGAAAATCCCTCCAATGCCGTCGAAGTATTCTTTGCCTTCCACATCCCAGTAGGAAAGCCCTTTGCCCCGATTGATTACCAGCGGATGCTCGAAGAACGCCGATGTCTGTTGGTAATCGAGGAAGGTTCGCTTGAGCAGCTTCCGGCGCCGTTCATCTAGTTTCATGACTTCTCTTGAGGACATCCGAATATACCACACGGTGCTTGGAGGCGGCTTCCTTGCCCTATGATGACAATTTGTCCGGTCCTGCCGGAGGTTGCGCTCTTCAGCTGCAAGAGGCTCCTCCGGAGGGGACCTACGCCTCAGGCGCAGATCAGTGCCCCCCCAGCGGTGCTGCCCCACTCGAGAAAGAAACTTCCGGCTACTGGGGATTCGTGCGTCACTGCGTGGGGAAGAGTTGTCCGGCTCTCTCCTCGGAACCTGGCCTCATTTTTCTAACGGCTCAAGTCGTTCGCGGCTCTGTCGGACTTGGCTTCCTACCGCTGGTAGTTCCCCCGTTGGCGGCACCTTCGGAGGACAGGAGACGTGCGACGTATTCTTGAAGTTTCAGCTTAGCACGGAGGGAGAATTCGCTGGACCAGGAACTTGCCAGAATACCGGACACTCGACACTCTTACAATGGATCCGAACCGCGAAATGAGAGAACCTCCGGAAGGATAGAGGTTACATCCCCCTCGATTCTCAAATCTGCGAGGCTGTCGTGAGCGGTTGCTCCCTGATTCATGACAATGTAGAAGGCTCCCGAAGACTTGGCCACCCGAGGTACCGAGGCCGCCGGCTCGACTTCCAGGGTCGATCCGATGGAACATACCAGATCAGCCTGCGCTGCCGATTCCAAGGCCAGCCGCATCTTCTCTTCTGGCATGGGTTGGCCGAACGAGACGGTTGCGGGCTTTAGATAGCCGCCGCAGCTGCAGACCGGGGGTTGGTGAGACCGTTCGAAGGCATCGAAAACAGGATCTGGCTCGAAGGTCTGCCGACAAGACTGACACTCAACAAGACGGTTGGTTCCGTGAAGCTCGACCACCCGCCCCGGCGGATGGCCGGCCAACTGGTGAAGACCGTCGATGTTCTGGGTGACAAGGGATTGGAGCTGCCCCCGTCGGTCGAGCTCCGCAAGCGCCCGATGAGCCACATTGGGCTTGGCATCGCGGAACTGCCGCCAGCCTTCCAATTTGAACTCCCAGTACTTCGAACGAGCTGAGTGGGACGTCATAAAGTCATCGTAGTACACAGGCTGCCATCGCTTCCAGAGACCCTCAGGCCCCCGAAAATCGGGGATTCCCGAACCGGTCGAAATCCCGGCCCCGGTAAACACCAGGACATAGCGAGATTCCTTAAGACGTTGGACCAGGGTGTGAATTGGCATGGGTTGAGTTCCTGATACTGAAACTTAGAGACCCAAGGCACAGGATACAGAACAAGTCCCTGAGGGTCACCACGTTGTGCTTGAGCGGATCACCCTCGACGACGGACAGGGTCCCCACTTCTGGCTTCTCCCACTGGACGCCGTCCGCGCTGACCGCATACGGACTGGGATACTCCAGGGCGAAGTGGTCTCTGCCTTCTCCCAGATACCACATCTTGAAAAATTTCTCGTCCGGGTCGTAGATGACGTTGCCGTAGATCTCCAGGCGCCAGCCTTCCCAGGGACGGTCTGCACGGACGATGGGATTGGATGGATGCTTTTCAGCAGGGTGGAGCGTGAAGCCGACATCTCGGGTTTGCCTCACAGGACCCGGTCCACGAACAACTGGGCCTTGCTGTCCACGTTGAAGGGGCTCACCGGCTGAGGCTCCAGGCTTCGGAGTCTCGATGGGTTCGAGAGTCCCACCCCGGGTACTTTCTTTTCATCGGATTATCGTGAGCCGTGTGTTGAGTCTGGGGACGATTGCCGGCTTCCTGCCAATGTGCTAGCTTGCCGTTACGGGCTCGCATCCAAAGGATGGAGATTGTGGCGAAACACTTCAAACAGCATGTCCGACTATCAGGGGACTTCTCCTGTTATCCTGCCTGGTGGCGGGAGTAGGCCTCTCGCAACCCTCTTCCCCCACAGGCTCGGATGGAGTCCTGGTCATCGACGCCTCCAGCACCGGCTGCAACGGAATCAACAACGGGCAGGCCGATCAGTTCAAACCGGAGCGGATTGGAGACAACGTACAACTCTCGATCGACGGCAATCCTTCCCAGTCGATTCCCTTCTCCGACCTGACGCAGACCATCATCAATGGCTCCAACGACAACGATTCGCTGATCGTCGATTTTACAGGTGGGAATCCAATCCCACCCGGTCCATTGTCCTCGGCGGACGGACTCCGCACGAATGACACACCAGATTCCGCCGGACTGCGCTACGACGGTGCCGGGGGCAACTTCAACTGGATCCAGCTCGAGGGCGAGGCTAAGCGAGTCATACAGGAATTCAACGTCCCCATGGACGGCGTCGCCCAATCCACGATCGATCCCTACTATCCAGGGGACCCCTGCCGGGTCCAACAGGATCGCGGTGGATACGATAGAAGAGCTACCTGGAGCCGGCCGGTCCTTCATCGACTACAGCAAATTGCACGGCAACTTCGAGAATATCAACGCGCCGGACCGCTCTCTCCACTTCCCAGGCGGCAGGATCATCGTTGAACGAAGCAACCAGTTCCCCGACTTCCTGAGCCTGACCAACCCCTTGATCTTCGGGGATAACCCTTTCTTGTTCCGGATACCTTTGAGGTTGACCGTCGCAATCAACGACGGAATCAACACTTTCTTCGACATCAACTGGTCGACGCATTCATGATTCCGATCGTAAGAGATACCGAGGCAGGCTTGAGTACCGGTGTGGCGGCCTTGAACGTGGGACCGGCCAACACCATGAGCCTGACCTTGAATCGACTCGATGGGACGCTACAGGCCAGACCTAGGTCGACATCGCCGGCAACGGCCATCTGGGCCGCTTCATTCACGAGCTCTTCCCGGATCTTTAGGGGACTTCGAGGGAACCCTGATGGTCCAGGGAAGCCCGCTCGCGGCCACTGCCATGCAGTTGGGATCCGGAGCCGGCCAGTTCACAACTCTGCCGATCATACCCACCAGACCGCTGCCACCCAGTGCCGACCTCTACTTCGCGCAGTTCGCCAACGGCGACGGGTTCGTGTCGTCGCTCTTCCTGCTCAATCCCTCTCGCAGCGGGGAGGCTCCGGCGCCCAGCATCCCCTTCGAAATCGCTCCCGGGGGCGGGGCTATCTTCACCACCGACGGCTCCGGGCATTTTATGGTCAGCTCGGCCCGCGCCGTGTTGTCCCAGAGTGTTGCCGGCGGATGCTGCGCTTTTCCACCCCATCGGTGGGTATCACCGGAGTGGGTTCAAGCGGCATGGTGGAAGGGTTCCTTTCGCCGGTTCGGAGAAGTACGGCGACCGGCCTGAACACTGGGGTCGCAATCGCCGGCACCGGAACAGCTGTCACCGTCGACCTGGCGCTACGAGATCCCTCGGGGACCGCCATTGAACTGGGCCCGGGAGCCTTCACCACGCGGCCGGTGCCTCCGCTCAACTGAGGCATGCCTTCAAAGTATGCGCCGAGTCCTAAAGATATAGGATATCGTCAGAAATCACTCGATCAATGCGAATTTAAATGTCCGCTTCTAGAGGCGGAAGCCGCCACTCGTCCTGAGGAGGTGATGTAATGATCTGCAATTCAAGTAGGAGGTACATCGATGGTCGTAGTCGTTTTCCGCATTCACGTGAATCCCGAGTCAAATCCTGAGGAGCTGGGTACCGTGTTACATAGGGTGGTAGCGCTTTTTGGCGAGATGCACAGAATGTATTAGCGTCAAAGACTATTCGACACAAGACGGTGAGATGCTAGTGCTCGCCGAGTTCGATTCCCTTGATGCCGTAGATGCTTGGAAGGCTCACCCAGAGCACGCCCTTGCGCAGCAGCGAGGCCAAGAATTCTTCGCTGATTATCGAATCCAGATTTGTAACCTAGTCCGCACAAACGAGTCGGCCAAGACCCTATATTGGCAAACGAAGTCGCTGGAATTTCGAGTGGGGCTCGACGAGCGAGTCGCCTTGGTTCCAAGCACCAAAGAGTAAATTGAGTCCTGAATGTTCTAAATCCTTTTCTAATCAATAGGTTACATCTAGAACAACCGTCCAGAAAACGCTCGGAAACAGCTATTTTCTAACATTTTACTAACAACTCAGAGAACCTCGGAAAAAGACCCGAGAACGGGGACGCCTCCTCGCGCCTATCTTCTTCTCGTCGGATGAACTCTCTCCCGGACTCCTACCGAAACCAACCGATGTGCTGGGATCGTCGGAGGCGGCTTAAGAGAACCCGTTTGCCGCTCTTATCCACACCGTGGTCTCCTTGCGAGACGTGGATGGTCAGCGACACGGCCTGGAACCAGGGCGGCAGCGTGCACTCGATCGGCGGGTTCGACTCCGCTCTACTCAGCCGCCTGTTACAGCACCGGGTCTTGGAGATGATGGTGGCCCAACGCCGAGTGCGAGATTCAAATGGGTCTGATGGTTCAGGATCTCGACTATGGAGGGAATACATCTGGGAATGCGTCCTCGATATCTCGACTCGTGTCCGCATCGGTTATTGTCCAAGCCGCCAGGTTCACCAAGAGGTGAACTTGCTTGTCTTTGAGGCAGACAACGCGTGGAGCGTTCTCCCCGAAGGTGCGGAACCAAGGACCCCGAAGTCCGGTACAGCCCTATTTCTTTGATCCTATCCTTGTTCCGTTTCGCTGGGACGAGCAAAGCACCGTGTTGAGCGGCGCCGTATGCTCCTTGCCGCATATCTCCTGATAGATCGGTTCCTTCTCGAGGGTCTCTCTCAGTGTTTTCCGTAGCAACTCTTTGTCTTCGAGCGGATAGTGGCGATCGAATATTTCCCATCCTTCTTCGCGCTTCCCCGCGTAGATGTAGAGTAGAGTTTTTGAGACCAAGGCTCTAGCTCGGGAAAGGCCCACTTCCCAACCGGATCCCCCAGTTCCTTTGTCAGGCAGTTCATCAAGATCTCGCAGATGTTCCGACACGTGCTCAAAAAGGAAGGACTGCAAGTCGTGTTAGGAGTGCGATCAACATCAAAACTCTCGATGATAGCGAATCAGGCCGAGTGAGAATGAAATCTGTCAATCCCCTCCAGCACCGCATCGGGATCGAGACACCCACCCGTTCGAAAACCTGGTGAGGACTTCGCAAGATTATTCGTCCATTCTGAAAAAATCGCAACCTGAACAGATACATTGATCGCCATAGTCGGCTCTCAGGTGGGCTGGTCGACTTGGCCGCCGGGCGCGCGGCAAGTTATCACCCCGCTTGAGCACGCGTGCGGGCTAAACGAAAGCGGCGACAGGCTGTTGATATAGGATCAGGCCGAAAGGGCCGTCATTTTGCATAAAGCGAATCACTCTGGCCCCACTGTCCAGGAGGAATCTCCATGTTATTCAGCAACAGAGCAGCGCTCCTGATATCGTCGGTGGCAATGACAACAGTCTTGGTCCACGCCTCTTTCGCATCGGCAGAGAAAAAACGCGCGTTCACCGTAGAGGACCTCTACAAGGTAGGTCGCGTGAGCCAGCTGGAGGTCTCTGCTAGCAGCGATCTGGCAGCCTTCGTGGTCAAGACGTTTGACATGAAGACCAATAAAGGTCTCTCCCACCTCTGGATCGCCGATCTCAAGCCTGGGACGACCCGGCAACTGACCCGCTCGAACGAGTCGGACTGGGCGCCCCGATGGATGCCAGACGGACGCCTGGCTTTTCTCTCCGCGCGTTCGGGCAGCCCCCAGATATGGGCCATCTACGTGAACGGTGGCGAGGCCCTGCAACTCACAGACCTGCCTCTGGGGATAGAGAACTTCGCCGTCGGCCCTGATAGGAAGCATGTGGCGGCGGTCATGTCCGTCTATCCTGAGTGCGACTCGATGAGCTGCAACGCCGAGAGGGCGAAGGCCGTGGCCGACGACAAGGTCAAGGCACGTATTTACGACAAGCTGCTCTACCGGATCTGGGATCGCTGGCGAGACGAGACCCTGGGCCATGTTTTCTGGGTTCCCCTCGACGGAGGCGAACCGAGGGATCTCACACGCGGCAAGTTCCAGACGCCCCCCCTGGATCTCGGGGGGAATATGGATCTGACCATCTCTCCCGACGGCACGGAGGTGGCCTTCACCGCCAACATGACTGAGAACCCGGCCTGGAACACCAACAACGACATCTTCGTGGTCTCCGTGAGCGGCGGTGCGCCCCGCAACCTGACCTCCACATATGAAGGCACCGACGCAGAGCCCATCTACTCGCCCGACGGCAACTACATCGCATATCTCACCATGAAGCGGCCCGGGTTCGAGGCCGATCGAAAGATGCTGGTGCTCTACGATCGCGAATCGAAAAAGCGGATCCCGCTCACCGACTCCCTCGACCGCTCCATCTACTCGTACTCGTGGGCCCCAAACTCCAAGCTCATTGTCTTCTACGGCGCGGACAGGGGAAGAGTTGCCATCTGGAAGGTCTCGGTCCCATCGGGGATCGTCACGAAGCTGCTCGCGGATGGCACAAACAAGAGCCCGAGGGTCACGAGGGACAACAATGGACTGGTGTTCCTGAAGGAGACCATGTCCACGCCAACCGAGGTGTTCACCGCCACCATCAAGGGAGATAACGCCACCCAGCTAAGCGACATCAACGACGCCCTGTTGACCGACATCGAGATGGGAGCGAGCGAGGACATCGAGTACAAGGGCGCGAACGGAGACCAGGTGCACGGCTTTCTGCTCAAGCCCCCGGGCTTCGACCCCAAGAAGAAATACCCTCTGCTCATGCTCATCCACGGCGGCCCCCAGGGTGCCTTCGGCGACGGGTTTCACCCCCGCTGGAACATGCAGATGTTCGCCACCCCAGGCTTCGTGGTGGCGGCGGTCAACTTTCACGGCTCCAAGGGATACGGTCAGGATTTCTGTGACTCCATCAGCGGTGACTGGGGAGGCAAGCCCTACGAGGACATAATGAAGGGCGTAGACCGCGTCAGCGGCAAGTACTCCTTCGTGGATGGCGACAATGTCTCGGCAGCGGGCGCCTCTTATGGCGGATTCATGATCAACTGGATCCTCGGGCACACAGACCGGTTCAGGAGCCTGGTGTCCCACGACGGGGTCTACGAACTGGTGAGCATGTACGGTTCAACCGAAGAACTCTGGTTCCCCGAGTGGGAGTTCAAGGGCACGCCCTGGGACGCACCGGCCCTGTACGAAAAATATAACCCGGCTGCCCACGCCAAGAATTTCAAAACCCCCACCCTGGTCATCCACGGGGAGCACGACTACCGGGTGCCTTACACCCAGGGGATGCAGCTGTTTACCGCCCTGCAGCGTCAGGGTGTCGAGTCGAAGTTGCTGTTCTACCCCGACGAGAACCATTTCGTGCAGAAGCCTCAAAACGCCCGCCTCTGGTGGAATACCGTGCTCGGATGGCTGGCGGATCACGCGGGGATCAAGTGGAGCCCGCCCAACCTCTAGCCTGATTGCTAAAGTTACTGGTCAGTTCCCCCCCCGCGGTGCTGCCCATTCGAGAAAGAAACTTCGATTGCCTCTGCCATGACCATCGCTAGCAACCCTGACAGAGCCATGACCGTGAGGGAGTGGTATCGGTGCTCCAACTCAAGGGTCACATCCTGATTGACATCTGTGTGCACCCCTTCAACCTAGAAGCGCCTGGGGAATATGGCCCTTGTCGTGCCCGCTCCCTGACAGTCACGGCTCTGTCACCTGGCGAAGGCTGCTTCGCTTCCTCGTGGTTGAAGTTTCAGCTTAGTAACGCCCTCAGTCACGCTGGATCATTCAGAAGAAAACTTTAGGTTGAGGATGGGGGAGATTGTGCGTCACTGCGTGGGGAAGAGTTGTCCAGCTCTCTCCTCGAACCTGGGCTCATTTTGCTAACGGCTCAAGTCGTTCGCGGCTCTGTCGGACTTGGCTTCGTGACGCTGGTAGTTCACCCGTTGGCGGCACCTTCGGACGACAGGAGACGTGCGACGTTCAGACGAATTCTTGAAGTTTCAGGTTAGACTCAGAGTGCCTCTAGCACGACAATGGGATTGATCCGGGCGCGCTCGGCCTTTCCTACGGCGATGAGCCTCTCCTCATGCAGCAGGAGACACCAGCCCTCGGCGACCCCGCACCCAGCCGGAATCTCTCCACCGTGGCGCACCCTATCCGATCGAATTGGGTCCAGTTCGATCTGGGGCATCTCCGGAAACAGTTGCTCCATCGGATGGAAAGCCCGCTCCCAATCTTGCTCCAGGCGATCAATTGAGGTGGAACGCTCCAGCTGAAAGATGCCTGATCGTGTGCGCCTCAGATTTTCTAGATGGGCTCCACAACCGACGGCCTCTCCTAGATCGTAGGCCAGACTGCGTATGTAGGTACCAGAGGAGCAATGGACGTGCAATTTCCAGATATCAGCCTGGTGGTCCAGCAGATCGATTCGGTAGATGATGACGGTTCGCAAGGGGCGTTGCTGTTCCTCATTCTTGCGGGCCAGTTCGTACAGCCTTCGTCCCCCAACCTTGATGGCCGAATACATTGGAGGCAGCTGCTTCGAGGTACCTTCGAATTGATCTAGAAATCCTCTCACTTCCTCGCGAGTGAGGGGCGGAACTGGCCTCTCCTGAAGAACCTTTCCCTCTCGATCGTAAGTATCGGTAGTCTTCCCCAGCCGAACTTCGGCGATATACTCTTTGTCGTGAGACTGGAAGAAGCGGACCAGTCTTGTGGCGCGGCCGAGCACCAGGGGTAAAACTCCGCTGGCCAACGGATCGAGGGTACCGGTGTGTCCAACCTTCAACTCGAGGTGTCTCCGCACCGTCTGCACGATCCGGTGGGAAGTGGGCCCCTGAGGCTTGTCAATGACAATTACACCATTACGAGACGGTTTATCTATCATGGGTCGGGTCAGCAGGGCTGAGCATCCTCCATTGTCCAAGTCTCAGGTCAGTCCCACCCCCAGGAAGCCCTGGCCCCATTCGAGAAAGAAACTTCCGGCTACTGGGGATTTGTGCGTCACTGCGTGGGGAAGAGTTGTCCGGCTCTCTCCTCGGAACCTGGGCTCATTTTGCCAACGGCTCAAGTCGTTCGCAGCTCTGTCGGACTTGGCTTCGTCACGCTGATAGTTCACCTGTTGGCGGCACCTTCGGAGGACAGGAGACGTGCGACGTATTCTTGAAGTTTCAGCTTAGGACTTGTCTGGGGCAAACAGGTCTTCCAGCTGGCTCAGCACCTTCTCCCGAACCTGGTTCAGGCTACCTTCCAAAGAAAACCCGGCGGCATTTTTGTGCCCTCCGCCCCCGAAGTATCTCGCTATCTCGCCGACATCGAGATCACTCTTGGATCTGAGGCTGATACGATAAAGATCCTGATGCTCCTCGCGGAAGAAAGCCGCCAGCTCGACCCCCTCAATACCCAGTGCATAGTTGATCAGGCCCTCGGTCTCCCCAGGAGAGGCCTGGACCTGCTCTAGCACCCGGGGGGTCAGAAAGATGGAAGCGATGCCCCCCGAGGGGTGGATCTCTAGTGTCTCTAGCACCTTTACCAGGAGGTCCAATTTCGAACGCGGCTGATTCATGTAGACCTGACGGGCAACCCAGGCCGGGTCGGCTCCGCGGGCCACCAGGTCCCCGACGATCGCGAAGGTCTCTGCTCTGGTATTCGCGAACTGGAAAGAGCCTGTGTCGGTCAGGATGGCGGCGTAGAGGTTGGTCGCGATCGCCGCCGTGACCGGCGCTTTCAGAGCGCCCAACAGCGTGTACACCATCTCCGCAACCGCAGCGGCGCTGGGGTCTACCCAATTGAGCTGTCCAAAAGACTCGGTCTTGGCATGGTGATCGATATTGATCACGTAGTAGCGGCTCAGGTTCCCTACGCCAGGACGCTCCAGATTATTGCACTCCAGGACGAACACCGCGTCAAAGACTCCTTCGAGGGACTCGGATACTCGAATTCGCTCGACACCGGGAAGTGCGCTATAGGCATGCGGGGGAGGATCGGCGTTCACTATGTCGACAGCCTTCCCCAGACTTTCGAGGGCCAGCGCCAGCCCCAGCTGGGACCCTATCGAGTCACCGTCGGGCCTGGCATGGGAGGTGACTGCAAAGCGCTGATGGGCCAGGGAGTAGGAAGTGATTTGTTCCAGCACAACTAGTCCAAAAACAAGTAGATGGAAGTGGATTAAACCACGTGTAAACACCTGAAGTTCCCGACCTGACGGGTATTCTGAAGTTCGACAAAGAATCTTCAGAGAGGCCCGAAAGGAGGCATTTTAGGTGAAGAAAAAGCATAGCGCAATCCTCCGAAAACAGGAAGCAGAGGTGGCCACTCGGTTGAGCCCCAGCTGGAACGGTCAAGCTCGAAAAACGGTCCTTTCGTCCGACGGGATCAGCTACGAAGTCTCGGAGAAGATTCACGCCGTCAGTTACGGCGGGCTGTGGGGCTGTTGCAGCAGGTCGTGAAGTGGAGCGGGCAAGGTCTGGGCCCAACAACCAGCGAGTTTCTTCCAACGGGCGGAGATTGATGTGGATGGGAGCATTGCCCCCACTAGCGGCGAATGCAAGGAAGGGATGGAGATCAGCTACGACGGGCAGTGGGG